>NZ_VHOP01000018.1:0-205531 GCF_008704325.1 Acetobacter sp. DmW_125128
CGGGCAAGAAGCTGTGGTGGTTGGTATCCAGATGAGCCTGCATGAAGGCGATAAGCTGATTACATCCTACCGAGACCACGGCCAGATGCTGGTGGCGGGCATGACCCCCCGTGGCGTGATGGCAGAACTTACGGGCCGTTCTACCGGGTATTCTCACGGTAAAGGGGGCTCCATGCATATGTTCTCCCGCGAGAAGAATTTTTACGGGGGGCATGGCATTGTCGGTGCTCAGGTTTCTTTGGGTATCGGGCTGGCGTTTGCCAACAAATATCGCAACACAGATGAAGTTTCCGTAGCTTATTTTGGTGACGGCGCCGCCAATCAGGGGCAGGTTTACGAAAGCTTTAACCTGGCCGCTCTGCTCAAACTTCCCTGTATTTTTGTAATTGAAAACAACCGTTACGGCATGGGCACCGCTGTTGAGCGGGCATCTGCATCGCACGAACTCTACAAAAATGGCGAACCATGGGGCATTCCCGGCAAACGGGTAGATGGCATGGATGTTGCCGCCGTATATGCCGCAGCAGAAGAAGCCGTAAAACATTGTCGTGAAGGCAAGGGGCCTTACCTGCTGGAAATGATGACATACCGCTACCGCGGCCATTCCATGTCAGATCCTGCCAAATACCGCACGCGGGATGAGGTGGATGAAGTCCGCAAAACGCGAGATCCCATTGAACACGTCAAACACATCCTGCTGGATTCTGGCGTGACAGAAGCAGAATTGAAAACAATGGAAACCGAGATCAAGAGCATTGTAAACGACTCTGCAGAATTTGCGCAGACCAGCCCGGAACCCGATCCGGCCGAACTTTATACGGATGTTGTTCTGGAGGCTTGAGCATAAACATGGCGACTGAAATTTTAATGCCCGCCCTTTCTCCTACCATGACAGAAGGCAAACTTGCCCGCTGGTTGAAGAAGGAAGGAGATGCCGTAAATAGCGGTGACGTTCTGGCCGAGATTGAAACCGACAAAGCCACAATGGAAGTAGAAGCCATTGAGGAAGGTATTCTGGGCCGTATTCTAACACCGGAAGGTGCAGAAGGCGTTGCCGTCAACACACCTATCGCCATTCTGGTGGAAGAAGGTGAAGCGGTGCCCGATAATATCGATACACCTAAAAACGTAGCTGTTACAGAGCCCGCCTCTGCGCCACAGCCTTCACCCTCTGTTGCCGCACCAGTTTCCACGCCGGTTGAAGAAGAAAAAGACTGGGGTGAAACGCAGGAAATCACTGTGCGTGAAGCCCTGCGTGATGCACTGGCCGCCGAATTACGGCATGATCCAGATGTCTTCCTGATGGGTGAAGAAGTAGCCCAGTATCAGGGGGCTTACAAAATCTCCCAAGGCCTGTTGCAGGAATTTGGCGATAAGCGCGTAATTGACATGCCAATTGCCGAACATGGCTTTACAGGCATGGCCGTGGGCGCAGCCCTTACTGGCCTAAAGCCTGTTGTTGAGTTCATGACCATGAACTTTTCCATGCAGGCTATTGACCATATCATCAATTCCGCAGCCAAAACGCTGTATATGTCTGGCGGCCAGATGGGGTGCCCCATTGTGTTCCGTGGGCCAAACGGCCCGGCATCTCGCGTGGGTGCGCAGCATTCTCAGTGTTACGGTAGCTGGTATGCCCATGTGCCGGGCCTGAAAGTGGTTGTGCCTTGGTCTTCCGCAGATGCCAAAGGCCTGTTGCGCGCTGCCATTCGTGACCCTAACCCCGTTGTGGTGCTGGAAAACGAAATTCTTTACGGGCGCAAATTCCCATGCCCGATTGATGAAGATTTCATTGTACCCATCGGTAAAGCCAAGATCGAACGCGCTGGTTCTGATGTCACCATCGTTGCGTTCTCTATAGCTGTCACCACAGCGCTGGATGCTGCTGCCGAGCTGGCCAAGCAGGGGATTGAGGCAGAAGTTATCAACCTGCGCAGCCTGCGTCCGCTGGATACAGACACAATTGTAGAAAGCGTTAAAAAAACCAGCCGCTTGGTAACGGTGGAAGAAGGCTGGCCATTTGCAGGTATTGGCGCAGAAGTTGCCATGCAGGTGATCGAGCATGCGTTTGATTGGCTGGATGCTCCACCAGCCCGTGTAACGGGTGTGGATGTGCCGATGCCATTTGCCGCCAATCTGGAAAAATTGGCCCTGCCACAGCCTGAAGATGTGGTTAAAGCCGCACTCGGCCTGATGTGAGGGAATGACAGATGGCGACTGAAATTTTAATGCCCGCCCTTTCTCCTACCATGACAGAAGGCAAACTCGCCCGCTGGTTGAAGAAGGAAGGAGATGCCGTAAATAGCGGCGATGTTCTGGCCGAGATTGAAACCGACAAAGCCACAATGGAAGTAGAAGCCATTGAGGAAGGTATTCTGGGCCGTATTCTTGTTCAAGAAGGTGCAGAAGGTGTTGCCGTCAACACACCTATCGCCATTCTGGTAGAAGAAGGCGAGGCGGTACCAGACAATATCGACACGCCTAATAACGTGGCATCTGCCGCCCCCGCAACGGCATCACAGCCTGCGGCTGCTTCTGCTCCTATAGCAACACAGGCAGCACCAGCACAGCGGGCAGACAAGCCTGTTGGCCGGGTTGTGGCCTCTCCGCTTGCGCGCCGCATTGCGCGCCAGAAAAACATTGATTTGGCAGCCCTTAAAGGCACGGGGCCAAATGGCCGTATTGTCAAACGGGATGTAGAAGCGGCTCTTAACAAAGCCCCAGACGCAGGGCAGGTGGCTTCTGCCCCGACAGCATCTGGTGGTAGCCGTGCTGTGCCGCACACTACCATGCGCAAGGTTATTGCGCGCCGCCTGAGTGAATCCAAATCCACTATTCCGCACTTCTATGTCTCCATAGATGTGGAGCTAGATGCGCTGTTGGCTTTGCGTTCACAGCTTAATGCCATGTCTCCGGCAGAAGGGGCTGATGCCTTTAAGCTATCTGTGAATGACATGCTCATTAAGGCTTCTGCTGTTGCCCTTAAGCAGGTACCGGAAGTGAATGCTTCCTACACCGAAGATGCTATGATCCTGCATGAAGATGCAGATATCTCGGTTGCGGTTTCTCTGGATGATGGGTTGATCACGCCTATCGTCAAACAAGCAGACCGCAAGAGCCTGAAAGACATCAGCCAAGAAGCCAAGGATCTGATTTCCCGCGCCCGCGCAGGCAAATTGAAGCCAGAAGAATTTCAGGGCGGTACATTCTCCATCTCCAACATGGGTATGTATGGCGTGAAAGACTTTGCCGCCATTGTTAACCCGCCGCAGGCTGCCATTCTGGCTATTGCAGCGGGTAAAAAACAGGCCGTGGTAAAAGGAAATGAACTGGCTATTGCCACTGTTATGACCGTTACCCTCTCGGTTGATCATCGCGTGGTGGATGGTGCTGCGGCAGCCCGCTGGCTTTCTGCTTTCCGTGCAGCGGTTGAATCTCCGCTCTCACTCGTTCTCTAACCGCATGGCTTTCTGAGGATCAGGCATATTATGAGCCAGACTGATTTTGATATCATCGTTGTTGGCGGTGGGCCGGGTGGTTATGTGGCGGCACTTCGGGCAGCGCAGCTTAAGCTTTCTGTTGCTGTGGTGGAAGCCAACCACCTTGGGGGTATCTGCCTGAACTGGGGCTGTATCCCCACCAAGGCATTGCTGCGTGCTTCCGAGATCAACCATCTATTGCATGACCTTGGCACATATGGGTTTAAGGCGGATGGTGTAAGCTTTGATTTTAAAGCAATTGTTGCCCGTTCACGCGCCGTTTCCAAACAGCTTGCCTCTGGTGTTCAGCACCTGCTCAAAAAAGCCAACGTTCCTGTTTTTAAAGGATTTGGTAAGCTGGATGGCGTTGCTGCCGGTAGTAAACGCAAAGTATTGGTGCAGCCAGAAAGTGGTGCGCCGCTAACCCTCACAGCCAAACACGTTATTCTGGCCACAGGAGCACGCGCACGTGCGCTGCCGGGGCTGGAAGCAGACGGCAAACTTGTCTGGTCTTATCGGGAAGCCTTGGTGCCAGATGAACTGCCCAAACGGCTACTGGTCATTGGGTCTGGCGCTATCGGCACAGAATTTGCCTCGTTCTACCGCAATATGGGTTCTGAAGTTACGCTGGTGGAGGTTGCGCCGCGCATTCTGCCCGTAGAAGATGAAGAAATCAGCGCCTTGGCGCGTAAGGAGTTTGAAAAACAGGGCATGCGTGTTCTTACCAGCGCCAAGGTTGGAGCGCTGAAAAAGGGCAAGAACGATGTTACTGTGCCAGTAGAGGTGGGCGGCAAAACGGAAACCATTACCGTGGACCGCGTTATTTCTGCTGTAGGCATTGTGGGCAATGTTGAAAACATCGGGCTGGAAGGCACCAAGATCAAAGTAGACCGCACACATGTGGTAACGGATGATCTGTGCCGCACGGGTGAGCCCGGTGTTTACGCCATTGGTGACTTGGCAGGTGCCCCGTGGCTTGCGCACAAAGCCAGCCATGAAGCTGTTATGTGCGTTGAAGCTATTGCTGGCAAAACCGTGCATCCTATTGATATTACAAAAATTCCCGGCTGCACATACTGCCGCCCACAGGTGGCTTCTGTTGGTTATACGGAAGCACGCGCAAAGGAAGCGGGCTATAAAGTGCGGGTTGGCAAGTTCCCGCTTATGGCAAACGGAAAAGCACTTGCTATGGGTGAACCAGAAGGCATGGTGAAAACTGTATTTGATGCCCAGACAGGTGAGCTGCTGGGTGCACATATGATTGGTGCGGAAGTTACGGAAATGATCCAAGGCTTTGTTATTGCCCGCACAGCAGAGCTGACCGAAGCCGAGCTGATGGAAACCATTTTCCCACATCCCACCATTTCTGAATCCATGCACGAAGCTGTTCTGGCCGCTTATGATGGAGCGCTTCACTTCTAGTTTTGGTGTATCATCTCAAGGGTTTGATGTTGCCAGAACACTATATGGCGCGTTCCTGCCTTGACGCCACGGCAGGAGCGTTCCAGTTCTGTGGTAACCCTTGGCAAAAGCGGGCAAAGATATGTCTATTCGCGTTGTGATTGATCATCGAACAGGAGGCAGCAGCCCCAACAAGCTGCGTCATCCAGAAAAAGCACATCGGCCAGACAACCCCATAGCCCGCAAACCGGACTGGATACGCGTTAAGGCGCCCAATCACCCCATTTACCACGAAACACGTGCTCTTATGCGCAGCAACAAACTGGTAACTGTGTGTGAGGAAGCCGCATGCCCCAACATTGGGGAATGCTGGTCTCAACGCCATGCCACCATGATGATCATGGGGGAAATCTGCACCCGGGCCTGTGCATTTTGCAATGTTACTACCGGCCTGCCGCATGCGTTGGATGCGGATGAACCCGCCCGTGTGGCAGAAGCGGTGGCACGCCTTGGGTTGCGGCATGTGGTTATTACATCGGTAGATCGGGATGATTTGGAAGATGGGGGCGCGCACCATTTTGCCCGCGTTATTCATGCTATTCGTGCGGCGGCGCCAGATACAACCATCGAAATCCTGACACCTGATTTTTTGCGTAAAAAGAATGCCTTAGAAGTGGTTGTTGAAGCACGGCCTGATGTTTTCAACCACAATTTGGAAACTGTGCCACGCTTGTATCCGACCATTCGGCCGGGGGCGCGTTACTACCAATCTTTGCGCTTATTGGATCGGGTTAAACAGCTTGATGCGTCCATCTTTACCAAATCTGGGCTCATGCTTGGTTTGGGGGAAGAAAAGATGGAACTCGCTCAGGTCATGGATGATCTGCGCGTGGCAGATGTAGATTTTATTACAATGGGCCAGTATCTCCAACCAACAGCCAAACATGCCCCAGTTGCACGTTTTGTTACCCCGGCAGAGTTTGAGGACTACGGCACAATGGCACGCGTAAAAGGCTTTTTGCAGGTAAGTTCCAGCCCACTTACGCGCTCCTCCTACCATGCCGATGCCGACTTTGCCGCACTGCGTGAAACACGCAATGCCCGCCTGAAGGAGGATCAGTAATGCCACAGCACGCAGAAAAGCGTGTTTTACCTTATCGCCCGGATCAGATTTTTGATCTTGTTGCCGATGTTGGTCATTATCCCAAGTTTCTGCCTTGGTGCGTTGCAGCCAAAGTGCGCACGCGCACCGCTACAGAATTGGTTGCGGACTTAACCATTGGTTTTGGCCCATTCCGGGAAAGTTTTACATCGCGCGTTACGCTAGACCGCCCATCATCCATTACTGTTCGGTATGAGCGCGGGCCTTTTAGGTATTTGCGCAATATCTGGAAATTCACTGCAACGCCCGAAGGTTGCCTTGTAGAATTTTTTGTAGATTTTGAATTCCGTTCGCGCATTTTGCAGGCCGCTATTGGCGTGGTGTTTACAGAAGCCACACGGTTGATGGTTTCTGCCTTTATCAAACGCGCGCGCGAAGTATATGGGCCGCCACAAACGCCCATCACCAACACAACAACAACCTGTACCAGTGAACACCCTGCCACCTGAAAGCAGAGTGGATATTTTCTTTGGTTTATATCCTTTGTTTCGGTTGAAACCCTGCTTATGATGCACGCAGGCAATTTTCTGTAACCTATTGTGGAATATGGGAATTGCCTGTGAAAAGGCGATTCAACCTTATTAAGGAATATATCCATATGAAAAAACTTTTCGCAGCAGCTCTGCTGGCCTCTTCTGCAACTCTGGCTGTTGCGCCAGCTCTGGCTGCTGAAACCGCAACGCATCACGGCATGCATGCACATCACCATCATGAACATTGCCTAAAAGGCAAATGTGCCGCGGGTGAAAAATCTGCACAGAACAATGGTGATGCTGAAACAGCTGATCTAAATGCCAAAAGCCTGGCTGCGGCACAAAATAATCAGGTTCCGGCCATTGCTGGCGCAGCACCTGCCGTAACGGCGCCATCCGCACCTGTGCTTACAGCACCTAGTGTGTCTGCTCCTGGTATTCCGGCTCCGGTGGCTGCTGGCACAGGCGTCAAAGCACCAGCTCTGCCTACAGCTCCTACAGCTACGGTTCCAACAAATGCCCCACTACCGGCACCTGTTCCGGTTCAGTAATGTGAACATAGATACTGCTGCCGACATCTGTTTCGGCAGCAGTATTTTTTTGCAAATTTCAGCTCAAACGCTGCAAAATCAACTCAAACGCATGCTGTGCCGCTTGCGCTCTGACATCTTCCCGGCTGCCAGAAAAAACCTGCTTATCCGAGATAACAGCGCCATTTTTCATGGCCGTTGCAAACCATACAAGCCCTACGGGTTTTTCTGCTGATCCCCCATCTGGCCCAGCTATACCGGAAATAGCAACCGAGATAGAAGCAATAGGTGAAGCCTTTAAGGCGCCTTCGGCCATTTTTTCCACAGTTTGCGCGCTTACGGCTCCGTGCTTTTCCAATACTTTGGCCGGAACCCCCAGCACCTTTTGCTTCATGGCGTTGGAATACGTTACAAACCCACCTTCCGTTACATCGGAAGAACCGGGAAAATGCGTCAACATTGCTGCAACCAAACCGCCAGTGCAGCTTTCCGCTGTAACCATATGCCCATCTACCTGCCGCAAGCGAAAGAGGGTGCGCTCAGCAGCCGCCAGTACAGAAAACTCTGAAAAAGAAGCATTAGTCGCAGACATTACCAAAAAACCTTCCGCTTAGTATGATGCGCGCCCCACAACTGCACGCACGCCTCTTACACATAACGCGGCCATGGCGCCTGCAATCACGTCATCCCCCATCACACCTATGGCATCATGCCGTCTATCCAGCACGCCAACCGGGCCGGGCTTTGTAATGTCAAACAAGCGGAAAAAGGCAAACGCCAGCAAAGGATACATCCAGAACCATTTTTCACGGGCCTGTTCCTCTGTTTTTGGCAGGCAGGCTAGCAAGGCTATCCACATTCCGGCCACTTCATCAATTACAATCCAACTGTGATCTTCGCCTTTGCCGCTGCGTTTTGTGGCGCACCAGCCCACCACAGTTACCGCAACAATACCTGCCACCAAAAGGCGAGGGCGCTTTAGCAAAGGCAACCCCACCACTAATGCCGCCAAGGAACCAACCGTACCCGGCGCCCGGGGTGAAAGCCCGCAACCACCAAATGTTGCAATCAGCCGTGCGATGTCCATTTTACTTGTTCCCCAATGCCACATAGATGGTCATGTTTTCCCACACACGCTGCACGTAATTCCGTGTTTCGGAATAGGGAATGCTCTCAATCCAATCGATCATCTCTTCGGCAGAAGCGCCGTTCTGGACTGGGTTACCGGCTGTGTTTAACCAACGCGCCAAACGGGTAGGCCCACCATTATAGGCTGCGGCCATATACGGCACCACCGCCCCAAAACGAGACTGAATGTGCTCCAGATAAGCTGTGCCCAACTTCATGTTGTTTTCTGGGTCATGCAGCCCGGCAGCCGTTGCTGCAGAGGCAGGTAGGCCCGTTACGCGCAGCATATCTCCCGCAGTGGACGGTTTAAGCTGCATAAGCCCAATAGCATTGGAAGGGCTAATGGCATCAGGATTAAAGTTACTTTCCTGCCGCATCAGACCGAGCGCCACACCGGCGGGCAAAGTGCTGGATGGCGGCGTATAAGGAAGTGGCCAACCAGAGCGCAGCAGAAAGACACCATCGCGCCCCGCATGGCGGGAGACTGTTACAGCGATATCCGGCAATCCCAACTGAGCAGATAAAGAGGAAAGCGCCAGACGCTGCGGCGTGCTTGTAACCTGCTGTTCAAGCATGTTCATGAAGTCTCGCGCATGTGGGCGATCTCCCCATGAAACAAGGATTTGTGCAGCCTGCGCCAGTTCACTGCCAGAAACGTAAACATCTTCCGATGTGGTTGTTTCTGGGTCACGCTCCGCTTTAAGGCGTGTGCGCGTTTCCTCTGGCACATTGGCTGGGTCTAGCAGCACGTTATTGCGGCCTTCCAACGCAGCCGCAGCCATTTGCCCATAAAATGTTCCGGGCAGGGCAGCCGCCTGCTGCCAATTTGCATGGGCTGAAGTGGAATCCCCCGCTGCGGCACGTGCACGCCCAAGCCAGTAAAAGCCACGGCTCCGTGTAATAAGCGCAGTGGACTGAGCCAGTGGACGGAAAAAAGTTTCTGCCGTTGCAGGATCATGCTGAAGGCGCAGGGCAATCCACCCGGCAAGAAACTGTGCATCTAGCCTGTTTGTTGGTGTTGTGGCTGTATCATTTGCTACAGCAAAAGCATCTGCGGCACGCCCAGCCTGAATCAATTCACGCGCCAGCGTATCCCGCTCTCGCCAGAATGAGGCACCATGTGTGCTGCGTTCAGCCTCTGCCCCAGCGCTTTTCCATAGTGCCACGGCTTCATCATAACGCTGTTGTTTGCGCAGCCAGCGCGCATGATCGAGAATAAGGTACGGATCAGACCGCTGGTTAGCGGGTAGGGCAGCGGCCAGTGTTTCTGCTGCCGGGTCATCTGCACGGAAAGCTAAGCGGGCCTGTGCCAGTGGCTGTTTTTGGGCAGAAAGATAGGGCAAGGTTTGCTTGGCAGCCGCTACCAGCCCATTTTTTTCTTCACGATCAAACCGCAACCAAGAACGTTCTGGCGTGATGGCAGATGCAAAATTGCTTTGCAAAGCGGTGGCTGCGGAACTGGCATCGTTGCCATTTGCCCATGCCTGTGCGGCTTCTGTATTCAAACGTTTGCTTAAATCTGCCGAAGCCGGAACCTGTGTGGCACATTGCGCAAGCGCTGGGCCGTATGTCAGATTTTGCGAAGCGCATAGCCGGGCCAGCACTGCCGGATCTGCTTCCTTGGCCAAAGCAAGTTGCATGCGCGATGTCAACAACTGCCAGCGGGGCCATACTGGACGCGTTTGCAGAAAATCAGCATAAGCCTGCACACTGTTCTGCGAGGATTTCACCAACCCCAGCCAAACAGTCAACCGGCTGGCAACATCACTTGTAGGGGGCGTGCCTTGGGCGGCCTGCTGCTCCGTTGGCCATGCCAAACGGTTTTCAGAAGCTCCTTGCTGTTCTGACGAGGGAGACGAGCAGGCGCTCAGCCCCACACACGCCAGAGAAACAGCCGCCACAAGGCGGTATCGGTAAGAAATCGCAAAACGTCTCATACCGCAGAATCAGCGCGTTTCCCGCACGTTGGCAAGTGCTTTCCGCACTGCCCAAAAATCAGTGGGGCAAATGCCCCCAAACTTCGCCACCACCTTTAACTATCAGTTCTATGGCAACAGCCAGAACAATCAGCAGGCCAACCCAGGAAATCCACTTATATTTATCCAGCAAGCGCGCAATAACAGAAGCCGCCAACCCCATAAGCAGTACGGAAAGTGCAAGACCGGCTATCAAAATAGCCGGATGCTCTCGCGCAGCACCGGCAACAGCAAGCACGTTATCCAAGCTCATGGATAAATCTGCTATCAGGATACGGAAAATAGCCTTCCCCAAACTTCCTGGGGGTGCGGGGCCTGTATCGTCATTCGCATGGTTTTCCCGCATTTCGCGGTACATGCGCCAGCATACCCAAAGCAGCAAAAAGCCACCGGCCAGCGTAAGGCCCACAATCTCCAACAGCCGCACAGCCACCAGAGCCAGCAAAATACGGATAATGGCCGCCAGCCCCACACCGGCAAGAATAGCTTTCCGCCGCTGTGCGCCAGAAAGAGACCGCACCGCCATACCAATAACAACGGCGTTATCCCCCGCCAGTGTCACATCAATCAGCACAACCTGCAAAAAGGCGACAAATGCTGTCAGGCTGAAGGAATCTAGAAAGCCGTTCACGTAAGCTCCGATTCGAAAAACAAGGGGCAAAATACGCCCGAAAAGGCGGCAGTTTCGGGAAGGAACACAAAAAGTCAAAGTTTTCCGCTTTGCGGGCAGACGAAAGGCACGAAATCCGCTAGAGAGACGCCACCTGTTGGCTTTATTTTTTTGGTTAAGGAATTCTGCGTTATGGTGCCGCGTTATACTCGCCCCGTCATGGCCGCCATCTGGTCTCCCACAAACCGCTATCGCATCTGGTTTGAAATTGAAGCGCTGGCGTGTGAAGCCATGGCTGAATATGGCACCGTGCCCAAGGAAGCCGCCAAGGTGGTGCGCGAAAAGGGCGATGCCGCAATGGCCGCTTTTTCTGATGCCGATCTGGCCCGCATTGATGAAATTGAAGCCGAAACCCGGCATGATGTTATTGCCTTTCTGACATGGCTGGCAGAAAAGGTTGGCCCCGAAAGCCGCTTTGTGCACTTGGGCATGACATCATCCGATGTGCTGGATACTTGCCTTGCCGTGCAGCTTGTGCAGGCAACAGACCTGCTGCTGAAAGATCTGGATGGTGTTTTGGACGCGTTGAAAACACGCGCTTTCGAACACAAACACACTCTCACCATTGGCCGCAGCCACGGCATTCATGCCGAACCCACATCTTTCGGGCTAAAGCTGGCTGGCCATTACGCAGAATTTGCCCGTAACAAAGAACGGCTTGAAACCGCACGCGCTGAAATTGCCACCTGTGCTATTTCTGGCGCTGTTGGCACCTATGCACATCTAGACCCGCGCGTTGAATCCTACGTGGCAGAACGCTTGGGCCTGAAACCGGAAACCGTTTCTACGCAGGTTATCCCGCGTGATCGGCATGCTGCTTATTTCTGTGCTCTGGCTGTTATTGCCAGCGGTATTGAACGTCTGGCAATTGAAGTACGCCACCTCCAGCGTTCTGAAGTGCGTGAAGCAGAAGAATTCTTCCATAAGGGCCAAAAAGGCTCTTCCGCCATGCCGCACAAGCGCAACCCGGTGCTGACCGAAAATCTTACGGGGCTGGCTCGTCTGGTACGGGCCGCCGTTATTCCGGCACTGGAAGACGTAGCACTGTGGCATGAACGCGATATCAGCCATTCTTCTGTAGAACGAAACATCTGCCCAGATGCCACAATCGGGCTGGATTTTGCCCTTGTGCGCCTGTCCGGCATGATCTCCAAAATGCTGGTGTATCCAGACCGCATGGCCGCTAACATTGAAAGCCTTGGCGGTGTGGTACATTCCGGCGAAGTGCTTCTGGCACTGGCCAAAGCTGGCCTCTCGCGGGAAGATGCCTACCGGATCGTGCAGCGTAACGCCATGGAAACATGGACCAAACTGGGCACGCCAGAATGCAAAACTTTCCGTGAAAATCTGGATGCAGATCCGGAAATTTCTGGCCGTATCTCTCCAGACGTTCTGGACGCGGCAATGGATAGCCGCCAGCACCTGAAGGCGCTGGATACCCATTACGAAAAAATCTTTGGTGAAACAGGGCCCCGCCAGTAAGCAGGCTCCCTTGTCATAGCAGGATATATCTTCCTACCCGGAAGCCTGCTATGAACCATATTTAGCATATAAGGGGCCATACTGGCTGGCCCCTTGAATAATAGCCAGTTCTGCCCGAACTGGCTTACCCTTTTTCGACAGGTAAGGATCATCATGGCCCGTCGGCGTCAGCTTTATGAAGGTAAAGCCAAAATCCTTTTTGAAGGCCCCGAACCTGGCACCCTTGTGCAATATTTCAAGGATGATGCCACAGCAGGGAACGGCGCAAAAAGCGGCGTAATTACCGGGAAAGGCGTTCTGAACAACCGTATCAGTGAATTTCTGATGCTGCGGTTGCAGGAGATTGGCATTCCCACGCACTTTATCCGCCGCATCAACATGCGTGAGCAGTTGGTGAAGGAAGTGGAAATCATTCCGCTGGAAGTGGTTGTGCGCAATATTGCCGCTGGCAGCATTTCCAAGCGCTTTGATATTCCCGAAGGTGAGCGCCTGCCACGCCCGATTGTGGAATTCTATTACAAGAATGATGCGCTGGGTGATCCTCTGGTTTCAGAAGACCACATCATCGCCTTCGGCTGGGCCTGCCCGCACGATGTGGAAGAAATTACCGGCATGGCCATGCGGGTAAATGACTTTCTGTGCGGCCTGTTCAGCGGCATTGGCATCCAGTTGGTAGACTTTAAACTGGAGTTTGGCCGTATCTGGGAAGGCGAAGATATGCAGATTGTGCTGGCGGATGAAATCTCGCCCGATAACTGCCGCCTGTGGGATATGCACACAAACGAAAAACTGGATAAAGACCGGTTCCGCCGCGATATGGGCAACGTAAAAGAAGCCTATCAGGAAGTGGCGCGCCGCATGGGTATCCTGCCAGAAAACGGGGCAGGCGGAGATATGAAAGGGCCGGAAACGGTTCAGTAACCACGCTGGTGGCAACGGGAGCTTGAAAATGAAGGTACGTGTAACCGTCATGCTAAAGGACGGTGTTCTGGATCCGCAGGGCAAGGCCATCAGCCACGCATTGCAAACACTTGGCTTTGAAGGCGTGCAGGATGTGCGCGTGGGCAAGGTGATTGAACTGGATCTGCCCGGCGCTAAAGCCGAAGAAGCCCAGAAAAAAGCCGATGCCATGGCGCGTGACCTGCTGGCCAATCTGGTGATTGAAGATTACGCTGTAGAGGTGGTGGAATGAAGCGCACCCTCCTTGTAGCACTGGCCTTGGCATGTGCGGCACCGGGCTTTGCCCATGCCCAGCGCATTGCGCCCATGAAGGCAGGTAACTTTGCCCGCCTGTGCACACGCCCCACCAGCGCTGGCATTTGCGATGCCTATATTGGTGGCCTGACGGATGGTGTCTCTCTTTCCAAAATCAATGATCGGAACGAGGGTGATCCATCCGCGCCTGCTGGTTTTTGTGTGCCTACTACAGAAACCATGCCCGTAATGCGCTCCAAGGTTCTTGCTTGGCTGAAAGCGCATTCCGAAACGCTGGACAAGCCGGTTGGTGAAAGTGTTTTTGCCGCCCTGCATGCCTCTTATCCGTGCAGTGTGAAAAAATGAAAGCAGCAATTATCGTATTCCCCGGTACGAACCGGGAGCGCGATATGGCCATTGCCCTTAAGCGTGTTACAGGGCAGGCCCCGCGCATGATCTGGCACCATGAAACAGATCTGGGAGATACCGATCTGGTCGTGTTGCCAGGTGGTTTTAGCTATGGCGATTATCTGCGCTGTGGCGCTATGGCCGCGCATTCTCCCATCATGGGGGCTATCAAAGCCCACGCCCAGAAGGGTGGCCATATTTTGGGCGTTTGCAACGGCTTCCAGATTTTAACAGAAACAGGGCTGCTGCCCGGTGCGCTGTTGCGCAACGCCAATTTGCGCTTTCTGTCTCAGGACTGCTACCTGAAGGTTGAGGCCGAAAATACGCCTTTCACCCATAAGTGGAAAAAGGGCGATGTCTTCCGCACTCCGCTGGCGCATGGTGATGGCAATTACACGGCAGATATCGCCACGCTGGAACGGCTTGAAGGCGAAGGCCTTGTGGCTTTCCGCTACGCCGATGCCAAAGGCAACGTGCAGGCTGATGATGCCGATAGTAACCCTAATGGCAGCGTTAACAGCATTGCGGGCATTCTTAGCGAAAACAAACGCATTTGCGGCATGATGCCTCATCCAGAAGATCTGGTTGATCCTCTGATGGGCGGTGAAGATGGTCTGCCGCTATTCCAAGGTCTGGTGGAGGCTGTAGTCCGGTGAATAAGCCTGTAACCGTTGATGAATCTCTTGCCCGTGAATTCGGGCTGACATCCGAGGAATACGGTCGTGTGCTGTCCATTATGGGCCGCACCCCCAGCCTGACAGAGCTGGGCGTGTTCTCCGTGATGTGGTCAGAACACTGCTCCTACAAATCCTCCCGCAAATGGCTGCGCACGCTGCCAACCAAAGCGCCGTGGGTTATTCATGGCCCCGGTGAAAATGCAGGTGTGGTAGATATTGGGCAAGGCTATGCCGCCATCTTTAAGATGGAAAGCCATAACCACCCATCCTTTATCGAGCCCTATCAGGGTGCGGCTACAGGTGTTGGTGGTATTCTGCGCGATGTGTTCACCATGGGTGCACGCCCCATTGCCAACCTGAATGCCCTGCGTTTTGGCAGCCCTGAAAACCCCGTTACCCGCCGCGTTATTGATGGTGTGGTGCGTGGTATTGGCGGCTATGGCAACTGTGTTGGCGTACCCACGGTAGGCGGGGAAATTAACTTCCATCCGGCCTATGATGGCAACCCGCTGGTAAACGCCATGACGGTTGGCTTGGCCCGTAAGGACCGCATCTTCCTTTCGGCTGCGGCTGGTGTTGGCAACCCGGTTGTTTACGTGGGCTCCCGCACAGGGCGTGATGGTATTCATGGCGCCACCATGTCTTCCGCTGAGTTTGATGAAGATGCACTTTCCAAACGCCCCACAGTGCAGGTGGGTGACCCCTTCATTGAAAAGCTGCTGATTGAAGCCTGTCTGGAACTGATGGCAACAGATGCCATTGTAGCTATTCAGGACATGGGCGCTGCTGGTCTGACATCTTCTTCCGTAGAAATGGCAGGCAAGGGCGGCGTGGGTATCGAGCTTGATCTGGATGCCGTACCGCAGCGTGAGCCGAACATGACGGCTTATGAAATGATGCTGTCTGAAAGCCAGGAACGCATGCTGATGGTGCTGCGCCCTGATCGGACAGACGTGGCACGCAAGATCTTTGAAAAATGGGAACTGGATTTTGCCATTATCGGGCATCTGACAGACACCGGCCACATCGTCGTTAAACACAAAGGGGAGCTGGAAGCTGATATTCCGCTAGACCCATTGGCAGAACAGGCCCCCATTTACGATCGCCCAGCAACACCGCCCAAGGCACCAGCTCCGCTGGAAGGCGTGCATGCACCTCTTTCTTTGGATGCCACGCTGCTCAAGCTGGTGGGTTCGCCAGATCTGGCCTCCCGCGCATGGGTATGGAACCAGTATGACAGCACCGTAGGGGGGCAAACAGTCCGCCGTCCGGGCGCTGCTGATGCAGCTATTGTAAAGGTGGAAGAGACAGACATTGGTCTGGCCATTACCACCGATTGCACGCCGCGCTACTGTCAGGCAGACCCTAAAACAGGTGGTGCACAGGCTGTTGCAGAAGCATGGCGTAACCTTACAGCCACCGGCGCACGCCCCTTGGCCGTAACGGATAACCTAAACTTTGCTAACCCAGAAAAACCCGAAATCATGGGCCAGTTTGTGGCTGCGGTTGAAGGTATGGGGGAAGCCTGCTCAGCGCTGGACTTCCCGGTCGTCAGCGGTAACGTGTCTCTTTATAACGAAACACGTAACCCAGATGGCTCCACCACCGCCATTCTGCCCACACCCGCCATTGGTGCGTTGGGCGTTCTGGATGATGTGAACAAGGCTGTTGGCCTTGGTATGCAACCAGAATCTGATGTGGTGCTAATTGGTGAAACCAAAGGTGAACTCGGCCAGACCATCTGGCTGCGTGAAATCCTTGGGCAGGAAGCTGGCGCGCCGCCGCCGGTCGATCTGGCTGCTGAAAAACGCAATGGTGACTTTGTGCGCAGCGCCATTCTGGATGGCACCATTACCGCATGCCATGACATTGCTGATGGTGGCATTATGGTTGCCGCCGCAGAAATGGTGATGGCAAGCGGCATTGGGTGTGAACTGGAAAGCCCAGATTCCGGCATCCGGCCAGAAGCTTTCTGGTTTGGGGAAGATCAGGCCCGTTATCTGGCATGTGTGGCAGATGGCAAAGCCCTGTGTGAACGCGCCAAGGCTGCCGGGGTGCCTGCACGTATTATTGCGCGCTCAGGCGGAAATGATTTGATTCTGCCAAGCGGCGTCACCATATCCGCAGCACGCCTAAAAACAGCCCATGAAGCGTTTTTCCCGACGCTGATGAGCAACTAACAAAACAAGCGGGAAGGAAGCAGACCGATGGCAATGTCCGCCACAGAACTCGAAACCTATATCCGGCAGGCTTTTCCGGATGCCCAGATCAAGATTGATGATCTGGCAGGGGATGGTGACCATTATGCCTGTTCCGTGGTGAGCGAAGCCTTCCGGGGTCTTTCACGCGTGCGGCAGCATCAGCTTGTCTATCAGGCCCTGCAGGGCCACATGGGCGGCAAGCTGCATGCGCTGGCGCTTACAACTTCTGCTCCCTAATCACTTAGCTTTTAAGGATATCAGACCATGACAGACACAGCACAGCAGCGCATCAAGCAGGATATTGAAGCCAACCCCGTCATGCTGTTCATGAAAGGGGATGCTGATTTCCCTCAGTGTGGTTTTTCTGCGCGCGTAGTGCAGATTCTCCAGCACCTTGGCGTTCCCTTCAAAACCGAAAATGTTCTGGCTGATCCGGGCATCCGTCAGGGTATTAAAGATTTCTCAAACTGGCCGACAATTCCGCAGCTTTACGTAAAAGGGGAATTCATTGGCGGGTGTGATATTGTTACCGAAATGTATCAGTCCGGCGAACTCCAAAACCTGTTCAAGGAAAAAAACATTCCTTGTAACGCCCCAGCCTGATTTTTAGGTTGTCAAGTGGGGAAGGGGCTGTATAGTTCCTGAAGAAAAGAGAAACAGGTTGGGATCAGATTAATGAAACGAGTTGCGGTTGTACGTGGCGCTCTTGCTCTTACAGCACTTGGCGTAGGGTTAGTCACCACATCTTCCTCTGCTCGGGCAGAACGCATTATTTCTGATCTGGAAGCCAGTAAGCTGACTTTTGCGGCGCTTACAGCAGCGCCGCCGCCAGTTGTGCATCATGTGCGGCACGTTGCTGCAGCCAAGTCTTCACACCGTGTTGTTCTGGCCGCTGCGCAGCATGGTAAAGCCCATAGCATGGTGCGCCTTGTAAGCTACCATCCTGCGCATGCCGTTTCTGCACATAGTGTAAAGCGCCGCCACCGCACCTAATCTTTTCTCTTTTACACCCACTTACGTTTTAAAGGCGTTCCTATTTCAGGAGCGCCTTTTTACATTTGGCGGATAATATCTTCCAACCGTTCCATTCTGCCTGCATCATCCAATACAAAAAGATCAAAACGCATTTCTTCGTATTGCCAATACGGATGTTTTTGCAGCAGGCATTCCGCAGCGCGGAACAAACGCCGCTGTTGCGCTGGTTGTAAACTTACCAACGCGTCTTCTATAGAACGCCGTTTTTTTACTTCCACAAAACACAGAACTGCTGCTTTACTGGCCACAATATCAATTTCGCCGCGGTGGGTGCGGGCTCTGCGCAAAAGCACAGTCCATCCGTCCTGCTCTAGCCAGTCGCAGGCTTGCTGTTCAGCAGCTACGCCTTGCATGTAAGCAACACTGCCGCTTCTTTGTTTCTGTAAAAATGCTGGTCCCTGTTTTGCAGCTACTTTGTTCGGTATCTTATAGCCCAGCCCATTTTGTGTGAGCATTTTACCTATCATGTTGCCAGACTTGTCCATTTCACCCTTTACGCTTGCGCTTACAGTTATCAGGTTTGTGCTGGTTGTTTCTGTCGGGTTGCACATTCTACTTACAAAACGCAACACGGCATCCGCTATTGGGTGGATAGGTGCATGTGTTTTTATGCCGCTGTTGGGCACAACACTTTATCTAATGTTCGGCATCAACCGCGTTACCCGCTTGGCCAAAAAACTGGTAGGAGATCGCTCCCCCCGGCGGTTGGAAACAGAGCAACCTTCATCTTGGAACAGAGAGCTGGAAGGGCAGTTTGCCCCATTGGCGCTTATGGTGGGCAAGCTCAGCAGTCGCGCTTTGGTAGGGGGCAACTCCATTATTCCGCTACATGATGGAGATGGCGCATACCCGCATATGCTGGATGCCATAGAACACGCCAGCAAGAGCATACTGCTGTGTTCCTATATTTTCAGAGATGACAAAGTGGGCGGCCTGTTTGCAGATAAACTGGTTGCAGCCCATAAACGCGGCGTACAGGTGCGTGTGCTGGTTGATGGCATCGGCAGCGGCTATTTTCTTTCACCGCTTTATCATCGGTTACGCCGGGCAGGGGTACCGTGCGCACGCTTTATGCATTCTCTGCTGCCGTGGCGGATGCCTTTTATCAATTTGCGAGATCACCGCAAAATTCTGGTGGTAGATGGGCGTATTGGCTTTCTGGGCGGCCTAAATATTGCCGATGAAAACATGGTCTCCCGCAAACCCAAGCACCCAGTATCAGACACGCATTTTAAAGTAGAAGGCCCGGTTGTGCGCCAGTTGGCCGAAGCTGCCGCATGGGATTGGTATTTTACCACGCAGGAGCGCCTACATGGCGATCTATATTTTCAGGAGCATAAAAGTACGGGCGAATCACTGGCGCGTATTGTAACGGCCGGGCCAGATACGGATCTGGAAAAAATAGAATACACCATGTTGCAGGCCATTACGCTGGCCCGCAAAAACGTAAGGTTGATGACCCCTTATTTTCTACCGGGCCAACGCCTGATGTCCGAACTGGGCCTAGCGGCCCTACGGGGCGTGCAGGTTGATTTGGTTATACCCCGCCAGAGCAATCATCTCCCGCTGGACTGGGCCTGTGCAGCCAATATTGCACCTTTGCTGAACGCAGGGGTGCGGGTATGGCTGGCAAATCCGCCTTTCAATCACTCCAAACTGATGGTGGTGGATAGAGCATGGTCTTTTGTAGGCAGTTCCAACCTTGATATTCGCAGCCTGAGGCTGAATTTTGAAATCAATATGGAAATATACGATACCATATTGGCTGAAATGCTGGATGACTTCATTACCAAGCACCGCAACAAACGGCTTACACATTATGATCTGGATAACCGCAACAAAATCATCCAGATCCGCGATGCGTTTGCCAGATTGTTCATGCCTTATCTGTAAAAGTTACAACCCGATCAAAGGTCGCAAAGTAACTGCAATAGGCCGATGATCCGAGGCAAAAACCGGCAGAACACGCGCGCTTAAACACTGCATGCCTTCCACCAAACACCGGTCAATTCTGATAGGCAGAAGATCTACCATCCGATGCGTAGGAGCCTTTGGGCCTACATCCTTAAAGCCCGGCACCAATGTTGGGCCTAACAGGTTGAAGTCCCCCAGAATGGCACATGGGGGAGAAAGCAGTGTGGCCAAGCGCCGCAACTGCTTACGGTTCAACATCTGCCCATGAGACAGATGTACATTGGCCAAAGAAAAATTTTCATACTCAATAATCTGGGCATGGCGCTTAAACAGTGGGCCAGAAGGAATGGTGCAAGCTCTGGGCGCACGCGCAAACGGAATACGGCTCCAGCACGCCACACCATGAATACGCCCCGGTTGCGGATTACGCGCATAGTGGCCACCAATAACATCTGGCAGCACATCTATTTCTATTGTGGCCTCTTGCATAAGCAGCACATCGGGCTTTTCGGCCTCAATAAGGGCGGCAATGTCATGCACTGTTGCCCCGGTACGCCGCAACAGATTCCAACTGATAATCCGCACGCCCTCCATATCACAGGACACAAAGGAATGGGCTGACTTGCGACGCGCAAACTCAACCAGCCGAGAGAGTGGACGCCTCATGATGTCAGAGTCCTTTTTTCATCCTGCGCAAGAGGTTGCGCGGCTTCATCCGCTGCAAATTCTGTTGTGAGTGTAAAGCCTATAGCCAGCAGAATTGGCCCCAGAAAAATGCCTACACCACCAAAGGCCAGTAGGCCGCCAATAACGCCCAGCACTGTCAGCAAATAAGGAAGCTTACTGCCGCGTGCAATAAACAGCGGGCGAATAAGGTGATCTGCCCCTGATATAATCAAAACACCATAAAGCAGCAGTAAAATGCCTTTTCCTGGGTGGTGCATACCAAACAGCCATAGCGCGGCAGGTATCCACACCAAAGGAGCACCTATGGGAAAAACCGCCAGAAATGCCGCCAGCACACCCAAAATAACGGCTTCTCCAACTCCTAGCAGCCACAGGCCCAAACCTGTGAGAATACCCTGTATGATCGCGGTGCCTAAAATGCCATACACTGTTCCGCGTACTGTGCTGCCCACTATATGCAGATGCCGCCCAGCTTGATGCCCTGCAATACGCACCATAACGGCTTGCACCGTATCCCATAACATGGGGCCGCTCAGCCAGAAAAAGAAGGCAATAAACAGCGCCATAACCAGATGCAGGGCTCCATTGGCCATGCGCATCAACACTTCAAGGAGAGATTGAATAATCTCACCCGCATAAGGGCGCAGCTCATCCCCCACAGAGCTGATGTTGCGGCTCCAGCGTTCCCAATGATGGCTGATATCAGGCCCAAATGCGGGCAGCGATGTTATCCAATGGGGGAGGGGGGGCAGTTCATGAATAGTGCCAACAAACGCCATAACCTGCCGCGCCCAGCGCGGGCCAGATGATACGCAGGCAGATGCCAAAAATGCCAACGGCAACACTACGCCTACAGCGCACAGCACTGTCATAGTCAGGCTGGCCGCATTTGGCCCCATGCGCCGCCGCAAATGCTGGAACAATGGCCACGTTGTATAGGCCAGCACGCCCGCCCATAACAGGGCGGAAGAAAAGGGTGCAAGCACCAGCACGCACCCATACGTAATGCCGCCCAAAAGCAGCAGCCGCATGATGCGTTCGGTAGAAGCGGGCTGACCAGTTGCCATTCCGCCATTAAATCATGAAATCCGGTTTTTGTCTGGTGTGAAAACAAAACTTCTTTATGCACAGCCAACATAACGCACCATGATGTTTTGTTTGCCAGCCAGACAGGGCTGTGTGATCTTGACCGTAGAATATTCAAAATCACAATGGGTCAGGCAGCCGATATGTCACCTCTTATTTCCACACAAAAACTGGCAGAAATGCTTGGTACGCCCGGTGTGCATCTGCTGGATGCCACAGCTCTGTTGCCCGGAGAAACCATTAACCCGCAGCAAAGCTTTGCTTCAGCGCATATTCCCGGCAGCCGGTATTTTGATATCGAGCTGTTTTCTGACCCAGAAAGCGCATTGCCGCATACAGCCCCTTCTGCTGCGCGGTTTAGCCACCTGTTCGGCAGGCTGGGCGTAACCGCGCAAGATACAGTGGTTTTTTATGATCAGGGCAATGTTGCATCGGCTTGCCGCGGGTGGTGGCTCACACGCCTGTTTGGGCATGAACGCAGCTTTATTCTTGATGGTGGGTTGCCAGCATGGGTACGTGGTGGGCACCCAACAGAAGCAGCAGCCCCTAGCGCAGCGTTGCCTGCGCCCTATCAGCCACGCACATGCTATACGCGTATTGTAGGGTTAGGAGACGTGCTGAATGTTGTAAAACACAATACACGTCCTATTCTGGATGCCCGCAGCGCTGCCCGTTTTTATGGTGAAACCCCAGAACCACGGCCCAATGTTGCCTCTGGCCACATGCCAGGCGCACGCAGCCTGCCGTATAAAAACCTGCTGAATACAAAAGGGCAGTTTTTGCCCCCAGAACAGTTGCACGCTCTATTTGCGCAAGCAGGTATTACGGAATCTGATGCCCCCATAACCACCTGTGGCTCTGGTATGACAGCAGCAGTGCTCACGGCAGGTCTGGCTATCGCCGGGCTTAATATGGGCGCCTTGTATGATGGATCTTGGGCAGAATGGGGCAGCTTCCCCAATGCGCCCGTAACAGTGGAACGCACAGCATGACAGACGAAAACAGGGTTTCCGCCGGTTGGCTGAAATTGGCATCCTCCCTCAGCCATGTTGCCCGCCCACAAGCGGCAGAGGCAGGAACTTATGTAAACCTGCCGCTGGAACGTGGCTCTACCGTTGTGTTTCCGTCCTTGGACGCCATGCAGCAAACAGGCCGCAAACGGTATGAGCATGTGAGTATTTATGGGGCTATGGGCTCTCCCACCCAGCACGCGTTGGAAAAGGCTATTGCAACCATAGAAGGCGGTACAGATACACAAATTGTCTGCTCTGGCTTGGCTGCCTGCACCACACCGCTTCTGGCTTTTCTAAAAGCAGGAGATCACTGCCTGCTGGCCGATAACGTATATGGCCCAACCCGACGCTTTGCAGAAAACATGCTCAAGCGCTTTGGTGTGGAAATTTCCTATTTTCCACCTTGCGCGGATGCCGCAACCATAACCGCCCTGATGCGCCCCAATACACGCGTGGTGTTTACAGAAAGCCCCGGCAGCCACACGTTTGAGGTGCAGGACGTTGCCATGTTGGCAGAAATTGCCCATGCGCATGGGGCCTTGCTATTTTTTGATAATACATGGGGCTTTGGCATTTTTGCGCCATTCAAGCATGGTGTAGATGTTTCCATTCAGGCGCTTACAAAATACCCGGCAGGCCATTCAGATGTCATTGCAGGGGCCATTACCGTTGCGGACACGCGCCTGTGGCATACCTTGCGCGATGCGGCCATTCAGATGGGGCAAGTGGCCGGGCCAGATGAATGTTGGCTTACGCTACGCGGCCTTCGCACTATGGGCGTGCGGTTGGCCCAGCAGGCAAAATCTGCCTTGCAGATTGCCAAATGGCTGCAAACCCGGCCGGAAGTGGCCCGCGTGCTGCACCCCGCATTACCAGAATGCCCCGGCCATACATATTGGAAACGCGATTTTACCGGAGCAGGCAGCCTATTTGGCGTTGTGCTGAAAGCCGATTACACAGCACAGGATATGCAGCGCATGATTGATGCCTTGAATATGTATGGCATTGGCGCCTCTTGGGGCGGGTATGAAAGCCTGATTCTGCCGACTACTGGCGGCATTACCCGAAGCAGTGAATCCCCCGTGCAGGACGGCCCCGCCTTCCGCCTTCAGATTGGATTGGAAAGCCCGGATGATCTGATTGCTGATCTGGAACAAGGCCTGCAAGTGCTACCCGGTAAGTAACCAAGAAAACCATAGCCATCACAGCCGGGGTTAATGAGCAGAACTCCGGCTGCGATAGGTAGCTGCTTCTGCCACATGCTGAGGCTGAATATCTGCTTCAGCAGCAAGATCAGCAATGCTGCGCGCCACGCGTAACATGCGCGTATAGCCGCGTGCTGAAAAACGAAATCTGGCCGCTATAGCTTGCGCCATATTCTGCGCTTCTGCCGATACGCACAAATCTTCCAAAGCGGCTTCTGCGTTTTTGCGCGCACCTTGCCGCTCTGCCTGCATCTGGCGGGCACACCGCACTCGCTCTGCTACTGTTGCGCTGTTTTCTCCCGGAGGACCGGCCATATATCCCAACGGTTCATAGGGCTGCATAGCAAGATGCATGTCTATTCTGTCCAACAATGGGCCAGAAAGACGGTTCATGTAATCCTCACCACAGCGCGGGGCTTTTCTGCATTCCCGGCTGGCATCACCCAGATAACCGCAACGGCAGGGGTTCATGGCCGCAATAAGCTGAAAGCGGGCAGGGTAGGTGACATGCACGGCAGCACGTGCAATGCTGATCTGGCCAGTTTCCAACGGTTGCCGCAGTGCTTCCAAAGCAGAACGAGAAAACTCTGGCAATTCGTCCAGAAACAGCACACCCCGATGCGCCAAACTAATTTCGCCCGGCCGCGCACGCGCCCCTCCGCCTACCAAAGCAGGCAGGCTGGCTGAATGATGCGGATCACGAAATGGAGGACGTCTGATAGGCCGACCGCCTATCAGCAAGCCCGCCGCGCTATAAATACGCGAGACATCCAAACTTTCCGCCACAGAAATATCTGGCAACAGGCTAGGCAAACGCGCTGCCAGCATGGATTTACCCGCACCCGGCGGCCCGCTTAACAAGAGGGAATGTCCGCCTGCCGCTGCAATTTCCAGCGCGCGACGGCCTGTTTCCATCCCACGTATATCTGACAGATCGGGTTCAGATACTGGCTCATCTTCCTGCGCGGAAAATATTGGGGGAGATAAAACCTGTAGCCCGTTAAAATGGTTGATAAGCGCCAGCAAATCTGGTGCGGCCAGAATGGAAATATCTCCACCACACAGGGCTTCCTGCCCCTGCGCCGCAGGGCACACCAAACCCAGATTCATGGAAGATGCTTCCAGAGAAGCAGAAAGCACACCCGCAACAGGGTTAAGCCGTCCATCTAGGGAAAGTTCACCTAAAGCGGCATAACGCGCCACTTCCTCACCCGGTATCACACCCATGGCGGTAAGCAATGCCAACGCAATGGGAAGATCGAAATGAGATCCTTCCTTGGGAATATCCGCTGGAACCAGATTAACCAGAATACGCTTGGCGGGCAGCGCAAGCCCAATGGAAGTAAGTGCCGCACGCACACGCTCGCGCGCTTCTGCCACGGCTTTATCCGGCAGACCAACCATTAAAAAGGCTGGCAAACCGCTGGAAATTTGCACTTCCACCCAAACGGGGCGGGCTTCTATGCCGCAAAAAGCAAAGCTTCGGATGCGGGAATTGAGTATTCCCGCCCCGATAGACACGCTTATTTACCTTTGTAAATCAAGCGTGCGCGGATTGTGCCTTCCAGCCCACGCAATGCCTGCAAAAGACGATCATCCAGTTCCGTGCTGCCGCCGGTATCGGCTTCAATCACCACGTAACCGATTTCTCCATCCGTCTGCAAAAACTGCGCCGTAACGTTGCAATCTGCATTCATGAAGATTTCGTTCAGGCGCATCATCATACCCGGCACGTTGCGATGCGCATGCATAAAGCGGGTGCCACGTGGGCTTTGCGGCAACTGTACGCCGGGGAAATTCACGGAACCAAAGGTGGATCCCACATCGGAATATTCCACCAGCTTACGCGCCACTTCCACGCCAATGCGTTCCTGCGCTTCCACGGTGGAACCACCAACATGCGGGGAAAGAATAACGTTATCCAGCCCCTGCAATGGTGTTTCCAGCTTGTCGTTCGGGCCTTTGGGTTCCTTGGGGTACACATCAATAGCGGCACCCAGCAGATGGCCGCTTTTCAGCGCTTCTGCCAAGGCATCCAGATCAACCACGTTGCCGCGTGCATTGTTGATGAGGAAAGATCCTTTCTTCATCGCCTTGATCTGGGCTTCACCCATCAGGTTCTTGGTTGTGGGCAACTGTGGCACGTGCAGGCTCACCACATCGCTCTGCCCCAGCAGGTCTTCCAGCGTTTCTACTGGTAGCGCATTGCCGTGGCCCAATTTGTCCACCACATCGTAATACACCACGCGCATGCCAAAGGCTTCTGCCAGCACAGAAAGCTGGGAGCCAATGGAGCCATAACCGACAATACCCAGCGTTTTGCCGCGCACTTCCCAGCTATTATGAGCGGATTTAGACCATTTACCCTCATGGCATTCCACAGAGCGGGGGAAAATGCGGCGCATGAGCATAACAATTTCGCCCATCACCAGTTCCGCCACGGAACGTGTGTTGCTGTAAGGTGCGTTAAAAACGGGAATACCGTTCATACGCGCGGCTTCAAGATCAACCTGATTGGTGCCGATACAGAAGCAGCCAATGGCCATAAGCCGGTCTGCGCCATCCAGCACGTCCTTTGTCAGCTGCGTACGGGAACGAATGCCGACAATATGCACACCTTCCAGCGCTTCTTTGAGGGCATCCCCCTCCAGCGCGCCTTTATGACGCACAACGTTTTCATAACCGCTGGCCTTAAGAAGGGCGACGGCACTGTCGTGGATACCCTCCAGCAGCAGAATGCGGATCTTGTCCTTGGGGAGAGACAGGTGCGTGCTTGTGCTCATGTAGAACCGACCAAATAGCTGTTGTGCCGAGCCGCAGACCTATCTCAAAAACCACAAAATTGATAGGGCTGCCGCATGAGAGATAAAGAAATGACGCCGAAATCTAGCGATCTGCCTGCAAAGTTGCCACGGCTTGCTGATGCAGGGGGGCCGAACCCGCAGCTAGAACTGTACGGTCTCCATCCATCCGCAAGGGCGTACCATCCCACGCCGTTATGGTGCCACCGGCACCTTCAATAACAGGTACAAGGGCGGCCCAATCCCACGGATTCATGTCACATTCGGCTATCAGGTCAATCTGCCCTAAAGCCAGAAGACCATAGGCGTAGCAATCCCCCCCCCATGTCATGCGTTTGGCGCAGGCTTTTAGGGTTTTCCAACCTGTATGCGGGGCCAGTTCCAGCATTTCGGGGGAGGTGCAGGACATTTCTGCTGCTTCTAACGCCACGTTCTGACGTGTAGCAGGGCGTCCGCCCAGAGGTGAAAAAAACTGCGTAGGCTGGCCCTTCACGCCTAACCAGCGCTCATCCAGCACCGGCTGATCCAATAGCCCAAGCACCGGCACGCCATGATGGCAAAGGGCAATAAGCGTACCAAACATGGGCCGCCCCGTTACAAAGGATCGCGTACCATCAACTGGGTCCAGCAGCCATTGCCACGGAGCCGCTGCGTTTTCATGGCCAAACTCCTCACCAAACACGCCATGATCTGGCAAGCGCTCGGCCAGAATGGCGCGCATCACCCGTTCCGCACTGCGATCCGCAATGGTTACGGGGCTTTCATCCTTTTTATCGTCCACCGCCACATCCCGTCGGAACCACGGGCGAACAACCGTGCGGGCGGCATCTGCCATCATGGTTGCTACATCTGTAAAAAGGCCGAGTTCTTCCGAATGTATCATGGTGTGCATCCTGCCTGTGCGGGCGCAGCCTGCCCGCCGAGAGTATGAAGAAATGCAATAACATCTGCCCGCTGGGCGGGATCAGGTATGCCGGTGAGTGACATACGTGTACCGGGCGCAAAGCGGGCAGGGGCCATAAGCCAATCTGCCAGCATCTGGTCTGTCCAGTGTTGGCCTGCATGCTGCTGCAAAGCCGTAGAATAGGTGTAGCCAGCGCAGGATGCCACAGCACGCCCTGCAACACTGGCCAGAGGTGGTCCGGCGTTTTCCGCAGATCCACCAGCCAAAGCATGGCACTGTGCGCAAACCTGCCTTACGGTTGCGCCACCACGTTGCACATTGGCCTGCGCCATAAACGGAGCGATAGGTACAGGCTCCAACCCCGGCAAGGAAAAAGCAGGGCGGGCAGGGGTTGTATCTGGCACAGTACTGCGAGCGGCAAACACACATGTTGCCAACACTCCCGCACTTAATAAGGCGGAAACCGCTATTCTGTTCAGAAACCTACCATCCATGCCGGGAGGCACCTCACTTTCTGCCGGTTGCGTTTACCGTGCAGCTTTCATAAACTGCGCGCCGCTTTCAACCGGCTATAAGACGAGCCGCTTTTCGGAGCAAGCTGATGGTTTCTTCTCTTGTTGTCATACCTGCTCGGCTTGCTTCCACACGCCTGCCGGGAAAGCCGCTGGCAGACATTGCTGGCCGCCCCATGGTTCTGCGTGTGTGGGATGCCGCCATGGCCGCCAATATTGGCCCGGTTGTGGTGGCCGCAGCGGATCAGGAAATTTATGATGCCGTCACCGCAGCAGGTGGCACCGCGATTCTAACAGATCCTGACCTCCCCTCCGGGTCAGACAGAGTATGGCAGGCCACTCAGGCCTTTGACCCCGATGGCAAATATGATGTGCTGCTGAACCTGCAAGGTGATCTGCCGACATTTGAACCGCAAGCCCTACACGCCGTTATGAGCGTTATGGCCAACCCGATGTACGATGTTGGCACATTGGTCGCACCTGTAACATCGGATGCAGAAAAAAACGCGGCTTCTGTGGTAAAGGTCGCCTGTGATTTTTCAGGGGATGCACAAATAGCGCCCGCTCTTTATTTTTCCCGCCAACCAATTCCATGGGGTGATGGGCCGCTATGGCACCATATTGGTGTTTATGGGTGGCGCAGAGCAGCTTTGGCACAATTTGTAGCCCTCCCACCATCCGGTTTGGAAAAGCGGGAAAGTCTGGAACAGCTCCGTGCATTGGAAGCTGGCATGCGTATTGGCTGCACACGCCTTGCATCAGCACCATTTGGGGTGGATACACCAGAAGATCTGGAACGTGCACGCCGTGCATTTGGAGCATAATTGAGGCATGACACAAAAGGTTATCGCCTTTCAGGGCACACCGGGCGCGTATTCTGATCTGGCCTGCCGTAATGCCAAGCCGGGATGGAAAACCCTGCCATGCCGTACCTTTGCCGATACTATTGATGCCGTGCATCAGGGCCGGGCAGAACTGGCCATGCTGGCGTGCGAAAACAGCTTGGCCGGACGTGTGCCTGATATTCATTCCCTATTGCCTGCTTCTGGCCTGCAAATTGTGGGAGAGCACTTTCAAAGGGTAGAACACTGCCTGCTGGTTGTGCCTGGCACGCGTATGGAGCAGGTGCGGCGTGTACATACCCACCCGGTAGCTTTAGGACAAATCCGAAACCTGATTCGTGATTACAATTTGGAACCTGTGGCCGAGTTTGATACGGCAGGAGCTGCGGAACTGGTAGCCCTATGGAAAAAACCGGAAGAAGCTGCTGTGGCATCTGCTCTGGCAGCAGAACTCTACGGGCTGGACATTCTTAAAAAGAATGTAGAAGACGCAGACCACAACACCACCCGTTTTTACATTACCTCCCGCACGGCAG
The DNA here is from genome assembly GCF_008704325.1 of Acetobacter sp. DmW_125128. NCBI lineage: Bacteria > Pseudomonadati > Pseudomonadota > Alphaproteobacteria > Acetobacterales > Acetobacteraceae > Acetobacter > Acetobacter sp. DmW_125128. Next base: position 29,317 of record NZ_VHOP01000018.1, read on the forward strand.
ATCGTCCGCCGGTTGAAACCCCTAATGTGATGACGACACTCATCTTCAGTGTCAAAAACCAGCCCGGCGCGTTGTATAAAGTACTGGGCGGTTTTGCCACCAACGGCGTTAACATGACCCGGCTGGAAAGCTACATGTCTGGTGAAACCTTTGCCGCCTCCCGCTTTTTGTTGGATGTTGATGGACATCCAGATGATATACGCTTGAGTAAAGCACTGGCTGAGCTTGATTTTTTTGCACAGAACACCACAATTCTAGGTGTCTACCCTCAATCGCCCTTCCGCCAGCATACCTCTGCCGAAGGGCAGGACACGCCGCGCAGTATGCCGGTACATGCCATTTCAGGATAAGTGACTGCCCATGTCTGATACCTTTTTCTCCGGGTCTATTACCGCGCTGATTACCCCCATGAACCGGGACGGCAGTCTGGATTTTGCCTCGTTCGAAAAACTGGTGGACTGGCAGATCCGTGAGGGAACATCTGCCTTATGCGCCGTTGGCACAACGGGAGAAAGCCCAACCCTTTCTCATGCTGAACACCACGCGGTTGTAGAACGCACCATTAAAGTATCAGCGGGCCGCGTTCCTGTTATTGCGGGTGCGGGATCAAACAGCACATCCGAAGCCGTAGATCTGGCTCAGTACGCAGAAAAAGCTGGAGCAAGCGCTGTATTGGTAGTGGCGCCTTATTATAACAAACCCACGCAGGAAGGGCTTTACCGGCATTACATGGCTATTGCGGATGCCATTTCTATTCCGGTTATTCTTTACAATATTCCGGGCCGTTCCATTGTTGATATCAGCGTAGAAACAATGGCGCGTCTGGCACGGCACCCAAATATTATTGGTGTAAAAGATGCCACAGCCAACCTTCTGCGCCCATTGCAGGTGCGCCGCGCCGTAGAAAAGCGCTTTAACCAGCTTTCTGGGGAAGATGGTACCGCTGTGGCGTTTTTGGCTGCCGGGGGCGATGGCTGCATTAGTGTAACCGCCAATGTTGCGCCTGCTTTGTGTGCCAATGTGCAAAAAGCATGGCAGGAAGGCCGCGTGCAGGATGCCATTGCTATTCAGGATAAGCTTTTGCCTTTGCATGATACGCTTTTTTGTGAAAGCAATCCGGCTCCGGCCAAATACGCCGCCAGCCTGTTAGGGCTGGCTGGTGAAACCTGCCGCCTACCGCTTGCCCCCCTCACCGAACCTTCTCGCGAGAAGGTTCGTGCGGCCCTTGTTGATATCGGGCTACTAAACTGATGAGTTCAAAATCGGGAAAATCTGCCAAAAGTTCCATGATCTCTCATGGCATGGTGGCGCAAAACCGTAAGGCGCGCTTCAATTATAATATTCTGGAAACCATTGAAGCTGGGCTTGTACTAAGAGGTGCCGAGGTTAAAAGCCTGCGCCTTGGCCGTGCCACCATTAACGAAGCCTTTGCTGGTGAACGGGATGGATCACTATGGCTGTTTAACAGCTATATTCCTGAATATCAGGGGGGCGTTCTTTCCCGTTTTGATACGCGTGCACCACGTAAATTACTGATGCACCGGAAGGAAATGCGCAAGTTTATAGGCGCCATTGCCAAACAGGGCGCAACTTTGGTGCCATTGAATGTGCATTTTAATGAGAGAGGCTTGGCTAAAGTTACGCTTGGCTTAGGCGTTGGCAAAAAAACCCACGACAAGCGGCAGAGCATTGCAGACAGAGATTGGCAGCGTGATAAAGCGCGCTTAATCCGAAATAAGGGGAAAGGGGACTACTAAACGTTCCCGTCCACTTTATAAAAACGGACACAATCTCAAGCTAGAACCCATAAAAAAACCCCGGCATAACCGGGGTTTTTTCTTGAAACCTAATTCTAAAATCAGGATCAGGCCGGAGAAACTTCAGCAGCTTCTGGGCCTTTCTGGCCCTGAACCACCTTTACGTTTACACCCTGACCTTCGTTCAGTGCGCTCAGGCCAGACCGTTCAAGAGCAGAAGCGTGAACAAAAATGTCCTTACCGCCGCTTTCCGGTGTGATGAAGCCAAAACCTTTGACAGAGTTGTACCATTTTACGGTACCACGTGTGTCTTCAGCCATGGACAGATCCGGGGCAGGGCGGCCAGCCGGACGGCTGCCAAAACCGGGGCGCGGTGCACGGGGGCGTTCTGGCTGGGCGGTGCTTTCGTCAACGGAAATAACTTCCGCAACCTGGCGACCTTTTGGGCCCTGGCCAATCCGTACAACCAGTGTCGCACCCGGGCTTACACCCTGATGGCCTGCCTGAGAGAGTGCATTGGCGTGCAGGAATACATCACCGGTGCCATCTGCCAGTTCAACAAAGCCGAAGCCTTTTTCGCTGTTGAACCATTTAACAGTTGCACCAACTTCCGGCCCGGAAGCCACAACCTGCGGACCACCAGCGCCACGGCGCGGTGCAAATCCACCACGGTCACCGCCACCAAAAGCAGGGCGCTCACCAAAGGAAGGCATGGACATGTAATCGTCATCAAATCCGCCGCGGCGAGGAAAACGAGAGCTGCGGTCGGTCCTGTTACTTTTCAACGGTCTTGATCCTGGAGTACGGAGAAGGCTGAAGCTTCTCCCGATATTGAAAAACGGGCAGTTTGCCGGAATGGGTTGACAGGTTTACGTAATTTGAAGAAAACGCCACCGTTCCCGTTCCTGAAAGCTGCAAATGCGCCCACTGTTTCCGTAGCACAGCCAACAGCGTGCGACTATAGGAAAGCATGAAATTGGCGGGAGTTTCACACACTTTTCTTGATCTCACAGTTATGTGATACCTCTGCGCCCATAGAGGTCTGACGTTGGCATGATAGCCACAGCCAGACAGGATAAGGGGAAACGGGCTTTCTTGTGCGGGTATTATCCATTAAGAACAGCCTAGACTCATGCCCGCACATGGCCAAATGGAAGAAAAAGCATGCCCGTAGTTTTAAAACGGCTTCGCGCACGGCGCCTTGCCCTTGCGTCTCTTATGCTGGCAGGGGCATCCGTGTGTTCTCTTTCTTCCGCCAAAGCGACTCCTGCCTCTGACAACAAAGGCACATGGACCCTTCAGGGTGAGAACGATGCCATCACCACCCTAAAGGGCACATCGGACCAATATTATACCAGTGGCCTGCGTTTTAACTGGACATCTGGCACCAATACGCTGCCCACCCCCATTGCCGCCATTAACAAGGCCATTTGGGGGGAAGGCGTGCAGCGTATTAGCATTGGCCTGCAACAGCTTATCTTCACGCCACGCAATACACAGGTTTCCAGCCCGTGGGCTCCGGGGCAGGCGCAAACTGCACGTATTAATGACAGGCCTTATTCCAGCCTGCTGCTGGGCACCGTAAATCTTATTAATGATACGGACAGAACCCGCAGCGTATTTGGCATTCAGTTTGGTATTATGGGGCCGGGCGGCTTGGGCGAGCAGCTCCAGAATGGATTCCACGGCCTGATTGGTGATACCAAAAACCAGGGCTGGTCTCATCAGCTTAAAAATCAGCCCATCTTTCAGGTGCAAGGCGGGCGTATCTGGCGTTTGCCTCTGGCGCATGTGTTTGGCGTGGAGTTTGACATGCTGCCATCTGCCGCCGCCGCCATTGGTGATTATCAGATTTATGGCCGCATTGGTGATGTGTTCCGGATCGGGCAGGGGCTGGATAGTGATTTCGGCACCCCCACCATTCAGGCTTCCGGCACAGATGGTACGGATGCCTATAAATCGCGGCGTCCCTTTTCATGGTACATCTTTGGTGGCGTAACGGGTGAAGCCGTTGGGTATGATGCCTCATTGCAAGGCAACACCATGCGCAGCAATTCCCTACACGTGATTAAAAAGTGGGATGTGGGTGAAATTCATGCCGGTTTGGCCTTCATGTTCTGCGGTTTGCGCATTTCCTACAGCCAGGTTTGGCAGACGCAGCAGTTCACCACAGCCAAGTCTGGCCTGTTTAACTATGGTTCATTAATGGTTTCGGCAAAGTTCTGATTCTTTTTCCTGCACCACAGAAAGTCATTTGCACAAAAAACAGGCATAAAAATTGTGCGCTTTGTGTGCGTTTGTGTTTTTTTCGTCACGAAGCCTCAAACCTGCCTGCTTTTAAGGCGTTAATATTCGTTTTCTCATAGCGTAGCGCGCTGCAGCTCTTTTACACTCCAAACATCAAGACCGAACCGGGATTGTCAGGGGATAAAAGAAACCATGCCGCGCACAACAGCATCTTCTCAGCAACACACCTGCCAGATCATTCCATTCCAGATGGAAATCACATCCCGCCAGCAGGCTTACCTTACCCGTTGGGTGCAGGCTGCTCAGCCCATGGGCATTTGCGATGCAGATGTTTTTGTGTCTGAACAGAAGCAGGCCGGCATTTCTGCTGGTTACGTTGTGGTATGGGTGCGCGAAACTCCAGATCCTGCTTACCAGATTTACTGCCACGGCAACCGCTGGATTGTTATGGATGCTATCCGTGATAATAAACTGGGCAGCTTCAACACTTTTGCAGATGCCTTGAACATGATCCGCCCCGTCATGCCGCGCGAACAGGGCATTGTTGCTGCTTAAACACCCCTGTTTAAGTTATGCATTCCGGTTGGCCGCCTTCTTCCCTTCCAAGGGAAGGGCGGCTTTTTTTTGCCCTCAGCCTTGCACCAAATCATTAAGAAATCCTGTTATTTCCATTTCAGGGATTGCCTCATGGGTTTCTCCTGCTGCAAGGACTACGCAGACCATCACCAGTTCGAGTAGATCTGAAAGGATCCTGAGATGACAAGCCTGACCCTCGCATACCCCGAAACCACCGTGCATGAGGCTACGGCAGCAGCAATCATCCGCGTTCTGGAAGCCAATGATGTAGAGCCGGATATTGTAACCGGCCCCAAAGACGTGCTGACAGACATGCTCAAAAAGGGTGAGGTTGATTTTTACGTTTCTGCATGGCTGCCGGATGAAGATGCGGGCATGCTGGCCCCCGGTATTCTTCCGCTTGGCAATCTGTTTCGTCCCGCAGCTCATTGCTGCATTTCTGCAGAAGATACGCCGCTGACATCTTTGGATGATGTGGCACAGGCTGGGCCAGAACTTTCCCGCACGATTATCACGCCTGTATCTTTGCAAAAACACATGGAAAAAGTGTTGCAGCAGTATGGGCTGGATACCGCCGGCTTCAGCCTGAAAGTGTTACCGGATGAAGAAGCACTGGCAGAACTGAACGCTGCCCTCAAGCGGGAAGAACTGGTGCTGATGCCACTGTTTCAGCCTTGCTTTCTGTTCCACATTGGCGGTTTCCGTATTCTGAACGATCCCAAAAATGCATTGGGGGGCGAACAGGACGCGCGCATTCTGATCCGTGCAGAAATCAAGGATGAAATGGAGCAGGATCTTCTGGACGAATTGGATGAGCTGATGCTCAGCGCCAAAATTATCAGCGCCATGGATTACGCCATGCGTGTTGAAGGCATGACAGCCGATGAAGCAGCAGAAGCCTGGCAGCGCGGCAAACTACTGCCCCGCTAAGGAAAGGCCGCGCCAGCATGACAGATCAATCCCCCGCCGATACGCGCGATTCCAGCCTAGCCGCCCAATATGAGGTGTATCCATACCCAGAAAGAAACCCGCAGGATGAGGCCAAGCGCCTTTTAATAGGCAGCCCCAGCCATTTGCGGGAAATTGACTACTGGGTTTTTGGCGCCAAACGGCCGCAAAGCCAGCCTTTGCGGGCACTGGTGGCAGGGTGCGGCACCGGGGATGGTGCCATTATGCTGGCAACACACCTGCAACGTGCCGGACGCCCCGGTGAGGTTGTATGTGTAGATCGCTCCCAAAAGGCGCTTTCCATTGCGCAAGCGCGGGCGCAAACGCGGGAGCTGGCAAATATCCGCTTCATTCAGGGCTCTCTGACAGAACTGGATGCGCTGGATCTGGGCCTTTTTGATTATATTGATTGCTGTGGCGTACTGCATCATCTCCCAGATCCTGATGCCGCATTAGCCATGTTAGAAAAACACCTCGCACCCGGTGGTGGCATGGGGCTGATGGTCTATGCACCTTATGGGCGCACAGGTGTTTACATGGTGCAGGATGCGCTGGAAAAAATTGCGCCTCATTCCGAATCTCCTCAAACACGGCTCGATATGGCACGCCGCGTGATGCGCACGCTGCCTGCCACTGCGTGGTTGCGGCAGAACGGCAACTTTGGAGATCACCTTTCTGGCGGTGATGCAGGCTTATACGATCTGCTGCTAAACCCCAGAGACCGCGCTTATACCGTTACAGAGTTTTTAGATTTTCTGGGCAAAGCCGGGCTGGAACCTTCCTGCTTAATGGAACCGGCACGATATGATCCAACCCTGTTTTTGCCAGATCCACGCCTGCGCGCGCGCATAAGCAGCCTGCCGTGGCAACAGCAGGCTGCCATAGCGGAAGACCTTGCAGGTAATATGCCCACTCATGTTGCTTATGTTGTCCGCAAGGGCGCACGCATTACGCCGCCAGACCCCATGGATTTTTCTGCCGTGCCAATCATGCGTGAAATACCGGGGGTAGAATTGGCCAAGCAGATGCAGCCAGACCACACGCTGCCTTTTGCTTTTGGCACATTGGTTGTGCCCATTCCCTTGCCACCACAAATGCGCGGCATCCTGCCCCTGATTGATGGTGAACGTACTGTTGGTGCTTTGGCAGAAGCCGTGGCACCTCGCGGTATTTCAGAAAACAAATTTCGCAAAGTGTGGGCAGAAGGTTTTACTACCTTGGAACGGCTGAACCGCGTGCTCTTACGTCCACCGGCTTAAAAACATTCTCTGCGGGAAAGAGATTTGAAATGTCAGCACTGCCCGTCATTATTTTTGGTGCAGCCCTCAACCCGGATGGCAGCCCGTCTGTTGCGCTGTTAAACAGAGTGCATTCTGCGCTTATGTTTGGCGCTACGCATGGGCCTGTTATGTATATTCCTACAGGTGGCGTGCCACAAAATGGCCAGACGGAAGCAGACGTTATGGCCGCCTGCCTGTTAAAGGCTGGTATTGCTCCAAAATATATTCTGCCCGAGCCCACGGCAGGAGATACGTTTGATTCCGCTGTTGCTTGCACGCATCTGCTACGCCGGGCAGGCTATCTTACGGCTCAGCCCATAGCGGTTGTTTCCAGCCCTTTGCACCTACCGCGCTGTGTTTTGCTCATGCGTCTTGCGGGGTGGAAAGTGCAGCCCGTGCCATTTTTACGTGCTCAGCCGCATGTTCCCAACATGCGCAAAAAACTCCTACGTATCGCGCATGAATGCCTTGCCCTGCCTTGGGATGCACTGCTTGTTCTGGGCTGGCGTATTGTGCGGCGTTAAACTGCGCCGTATTCTGCCCCCGATTTCCTGCCGGTCTGCGTTTTGCGTGGCTTCCTTTTTATGGGCCGCCATATTGCGCAAAGCATAGAAAGCAGCCCGTGCAGTTCATGATCTTGCCAAAGCAGGTGGCTTCCATCCGTTTGGCAAGGAAAAATTTGGAACAGTGAGTATCATGGCCGTTTACGCATTTGTTTTTCCCGGACAGGGCAGCCAGTCTGTTGGCATGGGGCAGGAGCTTGCAGAGGCTTTTCCTGCGGCGCGTTCTGTTTTTGAAGAAGTTGATGACGCCCTGGGCGAAAAACTCTCCAAAATCATTTTTGAAGGCCCGATAGAAAGCCTTACCAGCACAGAAAACGCTCAGCCTGCGCTTATGGCTGTGTCCATGGCTGTTCTGCGCGTTCTGGAACAGGATGGCGGTTTGGATCTTGCTGGCAAAGTTACGTTGCTTGCTGGGCATTCTCTGGGGGAATACTCTGCTCTGGCCGCGGGGCGTGCCTTTGGTGTGGCAGAAGCCGCACGCCTGCTACGGCTGCGCGGGCAGGCCATGCAGAAAGCCGTTCCCGCTGGGGAAGGCGGCATGGCGGCCCTGATTGGCGTAACATTGGCACAGGCAGAAGATATCTGCACCAAAGCCTCTGCCAAAGGCGATGTAGAAATTGCCAATGATAACGGCGGCGGCCAGATTGTTATTTCCGGCAAGATTGCAGGTATTGATGAAGCCATTGCTATCGCCAAAGAATTGAAGATCAAGCGCGCACTCAAGCTGCCGGTTTCTGCACCATTCCATTCTTCGCTCATGAAGCCAGCAGAAGATGTGATGGCCGAAGCATTAGCCAAAGCTGACATTACCGCCCCGATTGTGCCCGTAATTGCCAACGTAACAGCCGAGCGCGAAACGGATACCGATACGATTCGGCAAAATCTGGTGCGTCAGGTTACTGGCCGTGTGCGCTGGCGGGAAAGTGTGGCCGCTATGGTCGGCATGGGTGTGGATACATTTGTAGAAATTGGTGCAGGCAAGGTGCTTTCTGGCTTGGTGCGGCGCATTGATTCCGAAGTATCTGGCCTTTCTGTGGGCACGCCAGCCGATATCGAATCTTTCCTGAAAACTTTGTAAAAACAGCGGGTAAACAAAAATTATGTTCAAACTGGACGGAAAAACCGCACTGGTTACAGGCGCAACAGGCGGTATTGGCAGCGCCATTGCGCGTTTGCTGCACGCACAGGGTGCAAAGGTTGTGCTGTCTGGCACGCGTGAAGCCGTGTTGCAGAAGCAGGCGGAAGAACTGGGGGAAGGGCGTGCATTTTACGTGGCTGCCAACCTTTCTGATCCAACAGAAGCCGATGGCCTTATTGCCAAAGCGGAAGAAGCAGCTGGGACGCCTGTTGATATTCTCGTCAACAACGCGGGCCTTACGCGCGATATGCTGGCCCTACGCATGAAAGATGAAGACTGGGATCAGGTTCTAAACGTTGATCTGTCCTCTCCTTTCCGGCTGTGCCGTGCCGCACTTAAGGGCATGCTGCGCCGCCGGGCAGGGCGTATTATCAATATTTCCTCGGTTATCGGTTCCACCGGCAATGCTGGGCAGGCCAACTATGCGGCTGCAAAAGCAGGCATTGTGGGCATGAGCAAATCCTTGGCGCAGGAAGCCGGTTCGCGTGGCGTTACGGTAAATGTTGTGGCCCCAGGCTTTATTGTTACCCCCATGACAGACGTTCTGCCCGATGCGCAAAAAGAAAAACTGCTGGGTGCGATTCCACTGGGCCGCCTAGGCCAGCCAGAAGATGTGGCTTCTGCCGTGCTCTATCTGGCATCAAACGAAGCCGCATGGATTACAGGCACCACGCTGCACGTAAACGGCGGTATGGCAATGGTTTAAGGGAGTTCTCCCTTAAATTTGGCCTCTAGAATGTCTGCGCAGAAGAGAGGGTGCAAAATACTTTCAGATGTGGCAGACAGACTATGCAAACACGCGCATAATCAAGGGGGCGGAAGAAAGACTTTTCCGGTTTGCCTTGGCTTGTGATGGAAAAACGTGCTAAGCGCCCGCAACCCCTGTTGCTGGGGAAGAATAACGGAAGCAGTGCTGTTTTCTATTCTTCCACCAATAGGGATTGTGGTAGAGCAGGCACCAGAACAACCTGCCCGCATGTAAAACCGGGCCTATGGGATACAAAGACAGATGAGCGAAATCGCTGATAAGGTTAAGAAAATCGTGGTCGAGCATCTCGGCGTCGAGGAAAGCAAGGTCACACCGGATGCATCGTTCATCGATGATCTGGGCGCTGACAGCCTTGATACCGTTGAGCTGGTGATGGCGTTTGAAGAAGCCTTCAATGTCGAAATCCCGGAAGATGCAGCGGAAAAAATCACCACCGTTAAAGATGCTATCGATTACATCGAAAAGCAAAAAGCTGCCTGATTTTCAGGTAATTTTGCGTTTAACGGAACTGTGGGTCCCTCTACTATTTGAGGGACCATATACGTGCAGAACAGGGAGCGGGCTGGTTTGTTGCAGTCGGCCGGAGTAAATTCTGGACGGAGACGGGTAGTCGTCACCGGAATGGGCATCGTCGGACCTCTGGGTCTGGGTGTTGAAAACGTATGGTCACGTCTGATTGCAGGCGAAAGCGGGATTGGTAGAATCACGCAGTTCGACCCAAGCGATCTGCCGGCCCATGTGGCTGGGGAAGTGCCGGAAGGGCCGACCGCAGAAGGAAAGCTTACACTTTCCGAGTGGATTTCCCCCAAAGACCAGCGCAAAATGGACCGCTTCATTCACATGGGGTTGGTGGCAGCAACGGAAGCGGTGGAGGATTCCGGTTGGAAACCCGAAACCGAAGAAGATAAATGCCGCACCGGTGTAATGATTGGCTCTGGCATTGGTGGTCTTCAAACCATCTATGATGCCTCCATTACCGTGCATGAAGGTCGGGCGCGGCGTCTTTCGCCGTTCTTTATCCCGTCCGCTCTCATCAATCTGGTTTCTGGCCATGTTTCCATCAAATATGGTTTTCAGGGGCCAAATCATTCAGTTGTTACGGCTTGCGCTACCGGCGTGCATGCCATTGGTGATGCCGCGCGCATTATCATGTTTGGTGATGCCGACGTAATGGTAGCTGGTGGTGCAGAAGCAACCGTTTGCCCGTTGGGCATTGCTGGCTTTTGCTCAGCCCGTGCGCTATCTACCGGCTTTAATGACACCCCCGGAAAAGCCTCCCGCCCATGGGATAAAGACCGTGATGGTTTTGTAATGGGTGAAGGTTCCGGCGTTGTGGTGCTGGAAGAATATGAACACGCCAAAGCCCGTGGCGCCAAAATTTATGGCGAAATTATCGGCTATGGCATGTCTGGTGATGCATACCACATTACCGCACCGGCAGAAGGCCATTACGGGGCATACCGTGCCATGCGCGCTGCACTGAAAAGTGCAGATCTTACCCCGGCAGACATCAACTATGTTAACGCCCACGGCACCTCCACCATGGCGGATGACCTTGAGCTGGAAGCTGTTGAACGCCTGTTTGGTGATGATGCTCGTAAGCTGGCCATGTCTTCCACCAAATCGGCCACAGGCCATTTGCTTGGCGCGGCTGGTGCAGTAGAAGCCATTTTCTCCATTCTGGCTATTCGGGACAACGTGGCGCCGCCTACGCTGAACTTGGATAACCCATCGCGCGAAAGCGTGATTGACCGCATTGCCCATACAGCGCAGCAGCGGGAAATCAACGTGGCTCTTTCTAACAGCTTTGGATTTGGCGGCACAAATGCCAGCCTGATTGTGCGTGGCGTCTAAACCAAAAAGAAAGCCTGCAAAACAGCCTACCAAAAAAGGTCGTGCTGCCCTGAAATGGCTAGGGGGCCTGTTTCTTCTTTCTGCATTAGCAGGGGGAGGAACAGGTTTTTTTGCATGGTATAGCTATATAAAATCGGGGCTTTTGCCAGAAGCTACGGATGTTGTTGTGCCACACGGTGGTTACGCCAGCACCTTAAATGCACTGCAACACGCGCAGGTGCTGCCATCTGGCTGGTTCACAGATAAGCTGTTTGTCGCGGCCATTTCTCTTACACGTAAAAGCGGCCAGCTACACGCGGCAGAACTGCATTTTCCGCAGCATGTTTCCATGCAGGATGTGCTGTTTATTCTGCGGCATGGTAAACCTGTTTTACATAAGCTGACCATTCCTGAAGGGCTTTCTGCCCGTCAGATCCAAGCTGTTATTGCCTCTGCTCCTTTTTTAGAGGGCGAAACACCCTTGCCCACAGAAGGCAGCACATTACCGCAAACCTATAATTACCTGCGAAATAGCGAACGTGCGGATATTGTAAAACGTGCGCAAAACGCCATGCAAACGGCGCTAGATACTGTCTGGCAAAAGCATGATCCAGCCCTTGATGGCATGATACCATCCCCACAGCTTCTGCTTATTCTGGCATCCCTGATAGAAAAAGAAACAGCCTTACCTGCAGAAAGGCCCATGGTTGCACGTGTTTTTCTAAACCGCTTGCAAAAAGGCATGAAATTGCAAACAGATCCAACCGTGATTTATGCCATAACACATGGTAACCCGCCGTTGGGCCGCGCACTTACGCGCACTGATCTTGCTACGCCAGACGCATATAATACATATGTTGTTACAGGGTTGCCTCCCGGGCCTATCTGCTCGCCCGGCATGTCCGCATTAGAAGCGGCAGCACATCCTGCCAGTGGAGATGCGCTTTTCTTTGTGGCCAATGGCAATGGTGGGCATAATTTTTCCACCACTCTGGCTGAACATAATCGGAATGTTTCTGCTTTTCGGCAGCATAATACGCATTAAGCGCCTTCTACCCCATAAGGGCAGAAAGCGCTTAATTTTTTAACCTAGAAAAAACTTATCTAGACGGGCTCAGGCTTTCCTGCTTGATACCACCACCGCCAGATGCCCCAACGGTATCTGCTGCCAGAGCATCTGCATCGCTCTGAGAAACCGTGTTGCTGTTAGATGCGCGTGAGGATGTAGAAGATGCACTTACGTTTTTTGCCATGGCTGCATAACGCATCAGCACACTCCTCAGGGGGTCTGCATCCGGGTTATTCACACGCATGCTCACCACAATATCTTCCGGCCCAACACTCTGCTTGTAGTATTCACGGTTAGCATCACTGTTCACTGTCAGCTTGCTGCCTCCCAGAGAAGCACCGGCAAATACACCCTGAGATTTCTGGGCAATCAGAATATCCGTGTTGCGTGCACCCGCATTCCCTTTAGCAACTGCCGTGCTCATGCTGGCAAAAGAGGCGCCTGCATTGGAAGAAAACTGGAACTGGCTATCCAGCAGAGCCTGCAAGCCGCGATCCGTCATGACAAAGAAAACTATCTCGGAACTCTGCACCCCAAATTGCAAACCGAACGATGCGGTGCTGAGGGTGTAAAATGCCGGATCAGACCACGAGCCGCGCGCATCACGCGCCAGCAGCAGGCAGCCACCATGTGCGCCGCCAAATGCAATAGACATGCGGAACATATCTGGGCACACCATGACAGCACGCGCTTTAGCCAGATTGGTTACCATCGGACTTCGGCTGGTTGCACCTACAAAAACATCCTGCACGCTCAGGGCTGCCTTATCAACCAGTGCCTGCGGCTTATCAGCCGCCTGAGCCGGCGCTGCAACACACAGAGAAAATGCTGCGGCCAAAGCCAAAGAAGCAGAAGAAAGATGAGTAACCAGACGCATGCCGGAATTCTCCACAATAAGCCGGTAAATATGATCTGCTAGAAAGCACGCTTTTGTGGCCGCAGAAAGGCCCTGCGTGCATGTTTTTCATTTATGCCAGCGGAATGGACACGGCCTCGGAAAGAGCCTGCGCAATATGCGGGTTTGCTGCCATAATTGTAGCTGGCCCTGTCAGCCCGCCTTCCTGCAGAAAAGGTGAAACTCGTGCGCCAGCTTCTGCCAGCAAGGGCAGGGCGGCAGCCACATCCCACAGGTTAATAACGATTTCAATATAGCCATCCAGCCGCCCGCTTGCCACGTCAGCCAGCGCCAGCGCACCACATCCGCCAGAACGCGGCATGGTGCCCATTGCCATAATGGCATCCATTTTTTCCATGAACACAGGTTTGGGCACTCTGTTGCTCCAGCCCATTTCAATCATGGAACTGGCGGGGTCCTTCACCGGAGAAGCCTGAATGCGCTTGCCATTCAAAAACGCGCCATATCCACGCAGGGCAGTATAGACTTCGCCCAAAGCGGGAGCATCAATCACACCCGCAACGGGTTCATCTCCATCCAGCAAGCCAAGAGAAATACACCACCGACAGCGACCGCGTGCATAGTTGGATGTGCCATCAATAGGGTCCACCACCCAGCGCAGGCTGCCTGTGCGTGCCACGCCGCCTTCTTCCCCCTGGAAGCCATCATCGGGGAAAAGCGCTTTCATGCGGTTGGCAATAAAGGCTTCTACTGCACCGTCTGTTTCTGTCAGCCAGTCCTGTGCAGATTTTTGCGATGCCTGCGGCCCACCCGGTGGCGGACGCATAGCCATGGCCATCTGTGCGGCATCATGCACCACAGCCCGCGCGGCTTCCAAACGTGTGGCAAGGGCAGGGCTGGGTGAAGACATATTGCTGTAACTCCTGATAAAATAAGGCATTAAAGGCTGAACACATCATACGCCTTTACAGGCAGCAAGACGAGCGCGCAGGCCTGCATTCGGCCTATGCCTTGCATGCACATGCCCAAAACACTAGGCTTTGCGCTTATAAAGTTCCTTGGGCCAACGCCGGTGTAACCACAGCCAGCTTTCTGGCTTGCGCCTTATCCATGTTTCAAGGCGATCATTAATCATCTGCGCTAATATGTGCAGATCCTGCTTGCGGTCTCCCGTATCTGGCAGGTCCAACGGTGGCTCAACCACAATACGCAACCGGGCTGGGCCAAGGCGCTCTACATAGCCGGGAATAACAGGGCAGCGATAACGTAGCGCCATAGCGGCAAGGGCAGGGGCTGTCATTGCGGGGTGGCCGAAGAATGAGACCTCAATGCCATCATTCATTTTCTGGTCAACCAGCATACCCAGCCTGCCACCCTTGGAGACGTAGGAAAGCGCCTCCCGCGCGCCTTTGGCACCTTTGGCAAATAGCGGCACAGGCGTGTTGCCCATGGCTTTATCACGCAACCGGCGGATCATGCCATCTATTAGCGGGTTGCCTGCTGCGCGGTAAAAAGAGGCAAAAGGCGTGCCATGCCGTGCAACACCGGGGGGCAGCATTTCCCAATTTCCGATATGGCCAGACACAAACAGAACAGATCCACCTTTGCGGGCCTGTTCTTCCAGATATTCTGCACCCTTAACCTCAAAACCGGGGCCAGAGCGCGTGTTTTCCTTCAAGGCCGCTATATGAGGCAGCTCTCCAACCGTGCGGCCGAGATTTTCCCACACACCATGCACAATCTGGCGCCGCTGTTGTGGGTTTAGCTCTGGCATAGCTAGTTCCAGATTGCGATATGCCACCCCAGAAACCGGCAGTTTAGGGCCAATAAAACGGCAGACACGCCCGGCAACATTGGAAGCGGCAGAAGGGCCAAGCCATGTAAGAAACTTTAGCAGACCGCTTGCCAGAAGAGCTTCTGCCTGCATCAAAGTGGCTGTAAGGGCTTTGCTGCTCATCCTGCTGATCCATTCAAAAACTGGTTCAGCAAGGCCTCAGGCGCGGCTGGGTTCTGCCACACCATATCCACCCCTACGGTAAGTACTTTCTGACGGAAATATTCAGGCAAACGCACGGCATCCTTGGGGGTTGTCACCAAACACGCCTGCAGAGAGACAGCCATATCTGTCAGACGCTTTAAATCTTTTTGTTTATAAAAATAATGATCAGGAAAGGCTACGGTCTGCGCTAATGTGATGTTGCAGTTTTTAAGCCCTTCAAAAAATTTTTCTGGCCGCCCCAGCCCCGCAAAAGCTACGCAACGCTGCCCTTGTAACGCGCTGACAGTATCGGACTGTTGAAGTTCTGCCTGCATAACATGTGGCGCCACGTGCCCGAACCGCGCCAGAAATTCTGTTTTATCTGGCCCGATCAAAACTGTGGCCTGTGCACGCGCAAAAGCCTGCGCTGGCTGCTCTCTTAACGGGCCGGCGGGCAATACGTAACCATTGCCCAAGCCTACGCCACCATCCACCACCAGCAAGGACAGATTTTTGTAGAGGGATGGATTTTGAAACCCATCATCCATCAACAAGCAATCTGCGCCATGAGCCACAGCCATACGGGCGGAAGCCGCACGATCTGCGCCAACCCATACAGGGCAAAGCTGTGCCAGCAGCAAGGGTTCATCCCCCACATCCTGCGCGGTGTGCTGTGCCGGGTTTACTTGTGTTGTTGTACGTAGGCGTCCGCCATATCCTCGCGTGAGAATGTGGGGCTTTTTACCACGGCGGAGCAGACGGGCAGCTAAATCCAATACAACTGTGGTTTTGCCTGCGCCACCTACAGAAATATTTCCGCAGCACAGCACGGGCACCGGAGCAGTCCAGCCCTGCTGGTGCTGCTTGCGTGCCGTTATTGCCGCTACAATGCCCGCAAATGGAGATAACAGAAGCGGCCTTATTTTTGCAGAAGGCTGGCTCCAAAACGCGGGAGCGCGCAGCTTTACCATATTTGCGCTAGAATATGCTTGGCCAGACGTTCCGGCAGATCTGCGTTGGCTGTCGCAATGTGCTGCACATTCTCACCCAGTTGTTGGCGCTTGGAAGGGTTTGCGAACATGTCCCGCGCCCATACCGCCAGCTCCTGCGCGTTGCTTACAATCGTAACGCCTGCCGCCATGTGCTGGAAGGCATCTGTAAAGTTCTGCACCAATGGGCCAGATGCAATGGCACACCCCAGCCGAGCGGGCTCGAACGGATTATGCCCACCGCCGCCGCCCAGCACGCCGGGCAGGCTGTTGCCAATAAACACACAGGGCGCCAAACGGAAAAATAGCCCTAACTCACCCAACGTATCACACACCCAAAGCAGATCATCTTCTGTCGGAATCTGGCCAGCCCCACGGCGTGGCACATACCCCAGCATTACGCTTAAGTCTGCCCCACGCTCTGGGTGGCGTGGAATAACCAGCACCAACACATCCGGGTAATCACGCCGGATAAGCTTGGCTGCCTGCGCAATCTGCTGCTCTTCACCTGGATGCGTGGAAACCGCAGCCAAAATTCTGCGTCCTGCCAAACATTCTTTCAGGCGTGCCAGTTCGGCTTTATCTACTGGCAAGGGTGGGGCGGCTATTTTTAGGTCTCCCGTTTCAAGCAGCTTGGTGGCGCCAAGTTGTTGCAGCCGCTGTGCATCTTCATCAGAGCGGGCAGAAACCCACGCAAAACGCTCCAACATGCGCCGTGCCACTCCCCCCATACGCTGCCATCCTTTAAAGGAAGATGCAGACATGCGGCCATTAACCAGCATGACAGGAACATTACGCGTATGGCATAGCCCCAGCATGTTGGGCCACAATTCGCTTTCTGTAAAAACAGCGACTTTTGGCTGCCAGTAATCTAAAAAGCGTCTGCCCCAACGCGGCACATCCAAAGGCATAAACTGGTGTACAACGCGCGGATTTACAACGCGCTGTGCCAATAAACGTGCAGCCGTTACCGTGCCTGTTGTGACCAATACCTGAAGATCAGCTTTTTGCGCCAAACACACGGCAACAAGCGGCAGGATGGAAACGGTTTCTCCCACACTGGCGGCATGGAACCAAACCAGATTTCCGCCGCCCCGAGGCAGTGAAGGAAAACCCATTTTTTCCCGCACACGGGCTGGAATTTCTTTTCCTTTGGTTTGCCGCCATCTCAGAAAAAAGGGCAAAGCGGGAGAAAGAACAGAGGCTGCCACCTGCCACACGCGCGAAGGTATAAGAGAAAGTGGGCTAAGGGCTACTTTTTCTTGCGAATAACCTGCGGGAGAAGACATGCTGGAAGGCTGTTGCGCTAGGTGCATCATATTATCCAGCGCGTGTTCCAACTGTTGGGTAAAAGTTTCGCCGCCTCTGCTTTCTTCCTGATTATGCCGCCGCATATCTATGGGTGGAGCACATGCCATAGTGCCATGACCAAAAGGCAGCGGAAAAATCATCCGATCCCATGTTTTCAGCCGTATGCCGGTGCATGTTGCGCCCACCAGCACAATGGGTTTACCCGCCAGCTTGGCAAGAGCCAGTGTACCTTGCTGTGCCTGCCTGCGTGGGCCACGCGGCCCATCCGGCGTGATGGCAACAAGGGTGGCATTGCGCAAGCTTGCACGCATCCGCCTAAGCGCCGCAGCACCACCTTTGTTTTTTCCTTTGGAATCTGATGATCCGGCAATGGACCAGATACGCCACGGGGCCACCACATCTGCAATCATGCGGCCATCACGGTTGCGGCTTATCAGCACACGCAGGCGGATATGAGGGTTCTGAGGCTCGGCCCACCACCATAAAGCTGGCGTAAGGGGCAGTATTTCGTGCCAGAAAGCCACGACTGCTGTTTGCCCATTCTGGCTGGTTAACAGCGGCCACGCCTGTTCGTTTACCCGAAACGTCCAGCGCGTGGTTTTAAGTGCAAATCCCAAGTACTGGCGTAAACTCCATACGCCAGCCTTGCGGGCCAATATTTTACAGTCTGTTTTCAGGGTGCGCAGCATAATCACGCAGCCTGATTAGGAGAGAAATCTCCTGAACGCAAAACCTTCCGGCTTTTCGGTCAACACAGAAGGCTGATAGGCGATGGTAAAGCGATGATGTGCTTTTTCCCACACATCAAGTTTGCTGCCTTCAGGAATAACCACCTGATCAACCCCGCAACGCAGCAAAAACTCGTATTGATCCGGCAGGAAATGCCCAGTTACACGGATTTTGCCAGCATAGTGCAGGTGTTCACGCAGGGTACGTGCCTGCGTAAATGCCCGACCATCCCGGAAAATAGGGAATGTGAGGCACACAACATCAAGCCGGGGCAGGGCGGTTTTAAGGTTTTCCACCTGCTCATCCTGTTTGAGCAAAACGCCCAAACGCCCATTGCCATTACGGCCCAGCCCTTCAGCCAAACGCGCCAACGGCACCAGCACATCACCTTCCGGCAAAGGCTGACCATCCTGTGCAATCAGCCATGTGTCTTCAATAATCTGGCCGTTTTCAAACAGGGGCATAAGCTGCATCCTTGAAGGGGGCTGTGCCAAGGCGGCGGCACGTATCAATAAACCGTTCTCCGGCATCACGCTGGGCCAGATATGTATCTATGATGCGCGCCACGGCATCAACCGTTTCATCTTCAGAAAGTGCAGACCCCAGAATCTGCCCAACAGAGGCATCTTCCATCGCGCTGCCGCCCAGAGTAATCTGGAACGCTTCCTCACCCCGTTTATCAACACCCAGAATACCAATATGGCCTGCATGATGATGCCCACAAGCATTGATGCAGCCAGAGATATTCAGCCGTAGGCTACCAATTTCCTGCTGGAGTGTGGCATCGCCAAAGCGTTCGCTCAGCTTTTGCGCAATGGGAATAGAACGGGCATTAGCCAGCGCGCAATAATCCAGACCGGGGCAGGCAATAATGTCTGTCACCATCTCGATATTGGCCGTGCCTAGCCCATTTGCTTTAAGAATCTGCCACAGCTCATGCAGAGCATCCTGCCGCACATGCCCCAACACCACGTTTTGCAAATGCGTAATGCGCAGTTCGCCAAAGCTGTATTTATCTGCCAGATCAGCAAGCAGATCCATCTGGGCGGATGTAACATCCCCCGGAATACCGCCAACCGGCTTGCAGGATATAGTAACGCATGCATAGCCCGGTTGTTTGTGGGCATGCGTGTTGGTGCGTACCCATGTATCAAATGCCGCATCTGCTTTTTGTTGAGCAGCCAGCGCATCAGCCGCGCCATTTTCTGACTGAAACTCCGGCGTGCCAAAGCGAGCCTGAATGGCTGCAACAATTTCTGGTGGCAGGCGATAGCGCGCCCGATCCATAGCTGCAAATTCTGCGTTCACCTTAGCCAGAAAAGCTTCTGCGCCCAAAGCCTGCACCAGTATTTTAATACGAGCTTTGTACATGTTATCGCGCCGCCCGTATTCATTATAAACACGCAGCACGGCTTCCAGATAGGCAATCAGATCTTCTTCTGGCAGGTCATCTCGTAGCTTTACACCCACAATAGGGGTACGGCCCAAGCCACCACCAACATACACCTCAAACACGGCACGGCCATTTTCACCCTTGCGGGCCAGCAGGCCGATATCATGAAAGCGCGCGGCAACACGATCTTGCTTGCTGCCGGAAATGGCAATCTTGAACTTACGTGGCAAAAACGTAAATTCCGGGTGCAGGGTGGACCACTGGCGCAGGATTTCAGCATGCACGCGCGGATCCAGAACCTCATCCGCCGCAGCACCAGCAAACTGGTCTGATGTAACGTTACGAATGCAGTTACCACTTGTTTGAATGGCGTGCATTTCTGCATCGGCCAGCACGTTCAGAATATCTGGCGTATCTTCCAGCTTGATCCAGTTGAACTGGATATTCTGCCGCGTTGTAAAGTGCCCGTAATCCCGGTCATACGTTCTGGCGATATGTGCCAAAGCGCGCATTTGGGAAGAACTGAGCGTGCCATACGGAATGGCCACACGCAGCATATAAGCATGCAACTGAAGGTACAGGCCGTTCATCAACCGCAGGGGTTTGAACTCTTCTTCGGTCAGCTCACCAGCGATACGGCGCTGAACCTGATCCCGAAACTGCTCAACACGCTGCTTAAGAAACGTACGATCAACATCATCATACGCGTAACGGCCAACCGAAAGGGCAGGCTGGGTGGAATAAGACATGGCTTTAACTGTGTCCGTCTTGCTCTGCTGGTATCAGGCGCTGGCGTGTTGCGCAGCCTGCCATGCAGGTGTGAACTCGGCATGAACGCTTGGCCCAAGGGCACGAATACGCTCCCGCGTGGTTATGGGCAGCAGGCCAGACGATGTTTGCGCAACCTGCACACCATACACCCCAACCACTTCATCCGCAGCCGCTTTTGCGTTCTGGCGGGCCAGAATCTGTTCCATTTCCGCATTGGGGAAAGGGTGCGCATGCTGGATAAAAAGCTGCCATTCTCCTTGCGCATCCAACCACACAATGCGCCCATCAAGCAGACGGTTGGCTGTTACAACGCTCAGCCCTTGTTCATCCCGCCGATTATTTCTCCGATCCAACGCTTAATCCCTTTCTGCCCCCGTGTGCAGGTTGAGAATTACACAACAGATGCGAGAATATCAATATACCACCAATTAATAACGTATCTTGAAGCATCCCCGGCACCTCAAAATACACATATGCTTTTAACAACCACCCGCAAGGGGAAATAAGGCGGGTATTTTACACCCGCCTTATCAAGCCAGAGCGCAATCAGGACTGCGCACGCGCACCCGCTTTGTTACGCACGGCGTCTTCCACAAAAGTCACCAGCGTTTTTGTGGCAGCCTCTACACTATCCTTACCTGTTATCAGGTGCAGGGCAGGCTTGGCAGGGGCTTCATACGGGGCATCAATGCCCGTAAAGCCACTGATTTTTCCTGCACGTGCTGCGGCATACAGCCCCTTGGGGTCACGCTGTTCACAGGTGCCCAGATCAGCATCTACAAACACTTCCTCAAACCCATCGCCAATAATCTGGCGGGCCAGATCACGATCGGAACGCAGAGGAGAGATCAAGGCCACGATAACAACCTGACCGGCATCACGCAGCAGGCGAGCCACTTCCGCAGCACGGCGTACGTTTTCGGTTCGGTCTGCTTCAGAGAAGCCCAAATCCTTGCACAGACCAGCGCGCAGTGTATCACCATCCAGCACTGTTACATCCACACCATCTGCAAACAGACGGGTTTCTGCCGCACGGGCCAGCGTGCTTTTGCCAGAGCCAGACAGACCAGTCAGCCAGAACACAGAGCCTTTATGGCCTTTAGCGCGTTCACGATCCTGCACGGTAACGGTGCTGGCGCTTGGATGAATAACCTTTTCACCATCTGCAATATTGGCCGGGCCAATAATGGGTGCCCCCCCCACAATACGCTGCTGGCGGTCAACCAACACACCACGGCCATCCGTTGTGCCGGGTGTGAACGGGTCAAACTGAATGTTTTCTGCCGCAGACAACACAATTTCCGCAAAGCCTTCGGGCGGAACTTCCGTGCCGGGGTGTTCTGTCAGATCATCCAGATCCACCACTTTATCAATGGCGGTAACGGTAACGGCGTGTTCTGCCGTAGCCAAACGCAGGCGGAAATGCTCACCCACACGCAGCGGCTCCTGACGCAACCAGAACAGACGCGCCCGCACGCGGGAAGCTTCCATTGGACGTGCATCCGCATGATGCAGCAGATCCCCACGATCAGGAATCACGTCTGGTTCCAGCGTGACTGCGATGGACTGCCCAGCAGAAGCAGAAACATGCGGCGCTGTATGCCAGCTTTCAATCGATGCAATGCGGGCAGGGGTTTTCTGTGTGCCGATAATAACGGTATCGCCCACGCGCACCCGGCCACGCTCAACACGGCCTGCCACATAACGGGTGTTATCAAAACGGTACACGTCCTGCACGGGCAGACGAAGCGCCAGCTCGGAGCGGGAAGCAGGAGAGGGCACGCTGGCCAGAGCTTCTGTTAGCGTGGGGCCTTTATACCACGGAGAGCGCTCTGAGCGGCTGGCAATGTTATCACCATCACGCGCAGAAGCCGGAACAAACAGGGCCGCTTCCAGCCCCAACTTGTTCAGCAGTTCCGTTACGGATTTTTCGACTGCCTCAACCTTAGCCTGATCGAAATCAAGCAGATCCACTTTGTTCAGCAGCACAATAACGTGGCGAATACCGATAAGGTGCAGCAGCATGGCGTGGCGGCGTGTCTGTTCACGCGCACCTTCCTGTGCATCCACCACCAGTACTGCGGCTTCTGCATCGGCGGCACCTGTAATCATGTTGCGTAGGAACTGGCGGTGTCCTGGTGCATCCACAATCACAAATTCGCGCTGCCCCAAGCGGAACGGAATACGGGTGGAATCAACAGTTACGCCCTGATCGCGTTCAATCTGAAGGGAGTCCAGCAGGAAGCTCCACTCAATCTTCAGGCCGCGCTTTTTGGATGATTCAATAATCTGGGCAACCTTGCCATCCTGAAGGCTGTCCGTATCGTGCAGCAAGCGCCCGATAAGGGTGGATTTGCCGTGGTCAACATGCCCCACAATCACGATTGGCGTGGCGGCATCCTGAGATGAATAAATTTTTTCGCTCATGATATTTTATTTCCAGTCCACGCCGTAATCAGAGGTAACCCGCCACACGCAGGCGTTCAAAAGCATCTTCGGATTCATGATCCATTGCGCGGCCTGCGCGTTCAGATGTTTTGGTTGTTTCCAGCTCTTCAATCACTTCCGCCAAGGTGGAAGCATTGCTTTCTACCGGGAAAGTGATGTCTGAATCACCCAAGGAACGATAGCGCTTGCCATTTTTGGAGAAATACAGATCAACCAGCGGAATGCCTTCACGCTCAATATAACGCCAGATATCAATTTCACGCCAAGCCAGCAGCGGATGCACACGAATATGCATGCCTTCTTCGTGTGGGGTTGCGTACTGGTCCCAGAATTCGGGCGGCTGATTGCGGATATCCCACTTATGGCTGGCACCACGGGGGCTGAAAACACGTTCCTTGGCGCGCGCTCCCTGCTCATCACGGCGGATACCGGCAATAACACCCTGTAGCTTATGCTTTTCGATCATAGCGGCAAGGCCTGCTGTTTTACGCGCAGCAGAACGGGCGGCAGGCGGAAGGGAGGGATCCATATCCTCTACCGGCGGGCACTCACCCAACAGCAGATTGAGATCCCACTTTTTGGCGTATTCATCCCGAAATTTGTACATTTCCGGGAACTTCTTGCCGGTATCAACATGCATGACAGGGAAGGGAACCCGGCCCAGAAACGCCTTTTTGGCCAGCCAGACCATAACATTGGAATCTTTACCCAAAGACCACAGCATGGCCAGAGGTTTGAGCTTTCTGTAGGCTTCTCTCAGAATAAAAACGCTCTGAGCTTCGAGTTGATCAAGATGATCCATGTTTCCGTTTCCGTAACCCTGTGTATGACACAATGTGGCTGAGGGTAAAATCAGCCAGAACCCGTTAGTGTTTAATGTGGATACCGCATTCGGTTTTGTTCAACCCGGCCCAACGCCCGGCCCGCGCATCCTGATCACCATTGACTGGTTGCGTGCATGGGGCGCAGCCGATGGAAAGATAGCCTTCCGCCACCAACGGATGAGGAGGCAGCCCCCGGCGCTGCATTTCCTGCGTGATGTCTTCCGCACTCCAAAATGCAAGAGGGTTCAGCCGCAGTTGCCCATCTTCTCGTAATTCCACAATTTCCAGCGTAGATCTTGTGGCGGCCTGCCCACGTTTACGCCCAGTAACCAGAGCCTCATAGGGCAGAGAAGCCACTTTTAGGGGCTCTACCTTACGCAAGGCGCAGCAGGCATCGGGATCAAACGCCCACAATTCTCCCGTAGGGTCTCGATTTTCCACCTGCTGGGGTTGTGGCGCAATGTCCTGAACGTTGGAAAGATGCAGAAAATCCGCCAAATTCCGCCGATATTCAAGAGTTTGTGGAAAGTGTTTCCCGGTATTCAGAAACAGCACTTTCATAGCCGGATCAGCCTCTGCCACCATTGCCAGAAGCAATGCAGATTCCGCCCCAAAAGAGGAGAGGACAGCCAACCGATCACCCAAAAGCTCACTTGCCTTGCGCAGCAGAAGAACGGGGTTCTCCTGCATGGGCACAAGCTGCTTTGCTATGGTTACTGTATCATCAGAAAGAGCGGTCACTACACACAAACCCGTATGACAGAAAATGTAATTAACGACGTGATACAGATATAATAAGGAACTCACAACCTAAAGTTCAACGCTGCAAGGGTCACATTCCTCAATTAACCATCATAATGAATAGTTATATACACGATCCCTCATGCATTCATGTTTTATAGTCAATTTTGTTGGCATAATATATCTTATACAATTTATGGCCGTTTGAAAAATATCCTGATCCATCAATCACATCAGCGCCACGTCCTTTCGCATGCTCATTCTGGCGCCCTAAAATCCTAAAATCGATCTACCCTACCGCCTAAAGCGCTCAAAATGCCCGATGCAAAGCCCCCTCACGAGTTAAAACGCCCTGCATCAGGCCAAAATTCATGTTCGATCGATCACATTACTTTTTGGGCATCGGATTATCCCTACGGAACAGTTCCCATTCTTCCATCACGCTGCCGTCTGGCAGATGGCAGTAGCTGATCTGCCCCTTGTCTGTGCTTTCGGTGCTCAGCGTGCCACCTTTTTTAATACAATAGACTGCGGCCGGATTAGGCATCCGCAACGGCCGCACAGCACGGTTGGCATTTTCTTCATGTTGATCATGGCAGCCCCCCAGAATACCGGTGATTGCTACAGCAAGGATCGCGCCGGAAACGCCTTTTTTTGCAGACATTTTGTTCTCCTTCATTCCAGCCGCATCGTGACAAGCTGAATTATAAACATTTAGTTTTGTTCTCCTTCATTCCAGCCGCATCGTGACAAGCTGAATTATAAACATTTAGTATGGCGCATAGCCCTGAATATGTCTTTAACAAGCAACGTGAAAACTGGCCTTGCGTCGATAAAAAGGCTATAAATCACTTTCCTTCTCTATAAATCTGGTTCGGTTTGCACTCCATGCCTGATGGTTCTTCCCCGCTTGCTCACTCTTCTGTCTCATCCTCTTCGGAAGTCCGCCATGATTGGACGGTCGCAGAAGTTCAGGCCTTGCTTGACCTGCCATTTCCTGAACTGATGTTCAGGGCGCAAACGCTGCATCGTGCTACGTTTGACCCCACGGAAATCCAGATTTCCACGCTGCTTTCCATTAAAACTGGCGGCTGCCCGGAAGATTGCGCCTACTGCCCCCAAAGCGCCAAGCATGAACAAGGCGTAAAGGCAGATAAGTTGATGGCCGTGGAAGCTGTATTAACCGAGGCAAAAAAAGCCAAGGCCGCTGGTGCCAGCCGTTTTTGCATGGGGGCTGCGTGGCGCTCTCCCAAGGAGCGCGATCTGGATACCGTGTGCGCCATGATTGAAGGCGTAAAGCAGCTTGGCATGGAAACCTGCGTAACACTAGGTATGCTGGATAACACACAAGCCCACAAACTGCATGATGCCGGGCTGGATTACTACAACCATAATCTGGATACTTCGCCGGAATATTATGGAGAAATCATCAGCACCCGCACCTATCAGGAACGGCTGGATACACTTTCTAACGTGCGAGACGCAGGCATTAATGTGTGCTGTGGCGGCATTGTGGGCTTGGGTGAAAATGAAACAGACCGTGCGGGCCTGATTACAGCACTTGCCACCCTGCCCGCACACCCTGAAAGCGTGCCGATCAATCTGTTGGTCAAAGTGGAAGGCACGCCGCTGGCCAAAGCAGATGAAGTGGAACCGCTTGATTTTGTGCGCATGATTGCCGCCGCCCGCATTACCATGCCCAAAAGCCGTGTACGCTTGGCCGCTGGCCGCGAAAACATGAGTGATGAAACGCAAGCTCTCTGCTTTTTGGCCGGTGCCAACTCTATTTTCTATGGTGAACGTTTGTTGACCACCCCTAACCCACAAGCCACGCGTGACAGAGCTTTGCTGGATAAGCTTGGCATGCACACAACAGGCATTGGCCTGCCTTCTGCATAATTCATGACGTATTCGGTTAAAGAAATTTTCCTTACCCTTCAGGGTGAAGGCGGACAAGCGGGCCGCGCGGCGGTTTTCTGCCGCTTTGCGGGCTGCAACCTATGGTCTGGGCGGGAGGAAGATCGGGCTACAGCCACCTGTCAGTTTTGCGATACCGATTTTATCGGCACGGATGGCATAAACGGTGGCAAGTTTGAAAACGCAGCAGATCTGGCGGCAACCATTGCCAGTTTTTGGCCACAGCCCACGCAGGATGTAAAAGCAACTGGCCAAAAACTAGTTGTTTTTACGGGGGGTGAACCCCTGCTCCAGCTTGATACCGCCCTGATAAATGCTATGCACGCCCAAGGCTTTACCATTGCGGTGGAAAGCAATGGCACAATAGCCGCCCCTAAAGGCATAGACTGGTTGTGCATTAGCCCAAAAGCCGGGTCTGAACTGGTGCAAAAAGCAGGAACCGAGCTAAAACTCGTATTCCCTCAGCCGGGCATTGACCCAGCCTCTGTGGAAAATCTTGATTTCCAACATTTCTGGCTTCAGCCTATGGATGGCCCGCAGCAGGCAGCCAACACGCAGGCTGCTATTGAATACTGTCTGGAACACCCTTTATGGGGGCTTTCGCTCCAGACCCACAAGCTTATCGGAATACCTTAATCATGCCTCTTCCCGCCCGTGATAAACAGGAATCTGCCCTCGTTCTTTTCTCTGGTGGCCAAGATTCCGCAACCTGTCTGGCATGGGCGCTGGAACGCTATGGGCGCGTAGAAACGCTGGGTTTTGATTACGGCCAACGCCATGCGGTTGAACTGGAATGCCGTGCCAGTATTCGCCAAGGACTTGTCAATCAGAATCCCACATGGGCAAGCCGCTTGGGGGATGACCACACCCTGCCCTTGCACGCACTGGGCGAGGTTTCCGAAACGTCCTTAACGCGAGATGCTGAAATCAGCATGGCGGAAAATGGCCTGCCCAATACGTTTGTACCAGGCCGAAACCTTATTTTTCTAACTTTTGCGGCTGCTTTAGCTGCACGGCGCGACATTAAGCACATTGTTACAGGTGTATGCGAAACAGATTACTCGGGATACCCGGATTGCCGGGATGATACCATCAAGGCTCTACAGGTTGCGCTCAACCTTGGTATGGAATCCCGCTACGTTCTGCACACACCTTTGATGTGGCTAGATAAGGCCGAAACATGGGAACTGGCAGAAGAACTTGGCGGACATCCTCTTGTTGAACTTATTAATAAAGAAAGCCACACCTGTTATTTAGGAGAGCGCGGCACATTGCATGCATGGGGGCATGGATGCGGCACCTGCCCTGCTTGTCAGTTGCGTAAATCTGGGTGGGATGACTACGTAGCCCATAAAAAAGGCACACAGACTCATGCCTGATCTTGTTTTTACCCGCCGTTTTTCTATGGGGCATCGGCTCATTCATGGTGCGAGCGAAAGCTGCGCCCTGCCCCACGGCCATAATGAGTTTGTGACTGTACGCTTAAAACCCACATCTTTTGCGCCTCTGGATGGCAAAAGCAATATGCCGGTATCCTTCCAGAAAGCCAAAAGCACGTGGCATCGCTTTGTGGATGAAAAGCTGGATCATGCCTTGCAGCTTGCAGAAGATGATCCGCTGCTGGCGTGGTTTCAAACCAACGAGCCCGCCCGTGCGGCCCGCATTGTCACGACACCGGGAGACCCCACCACAGAATTAATGGTTTGCCTACTTATGGCCAAGATAAACGCCTTTCTGGCAGCAGAAGGCGGCGTTTTGTGGTGTTCTGAACTGAGTATTCAGGAAACACCCACAAATACGGTCTCTTTTTCTGGCAATCCGGCGGAGTTTATCCCTACCCCACGCCCGCCAGAAAATTGTTGGTGGAACCGGGCGGATATGAGCATATCCGACACCGATAGCCCTGTTACCTTTATCTGATAAAACGCAACAAGAGCCTGCCTTATAACAAGCAGGCTCTCTGCGATATCAGGCTTCCTTCAGCCCCAGAACGCTGGTGGTTTTATCAAATAGCTGTGCACACAGTTCCGGATTATCCGCCAGTTTCTGGCCGTAAGATGGGATAATCTGCTTCAGCTTATCTTCCCACTCTGGCAGCTTACTGGCAAAGCACTTCTTCAGCACTGTCAGCATGATTGGGGCTGCGGTAGATGCCCCCGGAGAAGCCCCCAGAAGTGCGGCCACAGATCCATCTGCGCTGGAAATAACTTCCGTACCAAATTGCAGAACACCACCTTTTTTGGCGTCTTTCTTGATAATCTGCACACGCTGGCCGGCTACAACCAGTTCCCAATCCTTGGCTTGGGCATCGGGAATAAAGTCACGCAGCGCCTTTATCCGATCATTGTGAGACTGCATGACCTGTTCGATCAGATACTTGGTGAGCGGCCAGTTATCACGAGCGACCGCCAGCATGGCGCTGATATTGCCCGCCCGGATGGAACGCGGCAGATCCATCAGAGAACCATTTTTCAGGAACCGGGTGGAAAAGCCCGCATATGGGCCAAACAGCAGTGCTGGTGTGCCATCTATCATGCGTGTATCCAAATGCGGAACAGACATGGGCGGCGCGCCAACAGAAGCCTTGCCGTAAATTTTGGCATGGTGCTGGGCAATAATATCCGGGTTGGTACAACGCAGGAACTGGCCACTCACCGGAAAACCGCCAACACCGCGAGATTCTGGAATACCCGTTTTCTGCAACAGCGGCAGGGCTCCGCCACCCCCGCCAATAAAGACAAACCGCGCCTTAACCTCACGCTCGGTATTCAGGCGCGTGTCTTGCACCTTGATAACCCAGCGGCCATCTGAACCCCGGCGAATATCATGCACATCATGCTTTGTATGCAGTGTGCAAGCCGGGGTGCTTACCAGATAGGTAAACAGTAAGCGCGTTAATGCACCAAAGTTTACATCCGTACCACGCAGGCTGCGGGTAACGGCCAAATTCTGCCCTGCGGGCCGATTACGCATAATGAGTGGTGCCCACTGCGCAATCTGCGCCTGATCCTGCGTAAACTCCATGCCGGAAAACAGCGGATGCGCACTCAGCGCCTTGTAACGCGCTTGCAGGAAGGACACGTTTTTATCCCCCCATACAAAGCTCATATGCGGCACGGGGGTTAGGAAATCTCGCGCAGAAGCCAGAATGTTCTGCTCAACCAGATATGTCCAGAACTGGCGAGAAACCTGAAACTGCTCGTTTACGTTAATGGCTTTGCTAATATCAACGCTGCCATCGGCCTGCTGTGGTGTGTAGTTTAGCTCACACAAGGCGGAATGGCCTGTGCCAGCATTATTCCAGGCGTTGGAGCTTTCTTCCGCCACGCTATCCAGGCGTTCAAAAATACTGATGCTCCAGTCCGGCTGAAGCTGCCGCAGCAGGGTTCCCAGCGTGGCGCTCATGACGCCCCCACCGATCAGGACGACATCAACAGAAGAAGCGGTATCGGTCGTGGTGGAACTCATCGTGGTCTCCGCATTGTCAGCCGTATTTGCCTTTTGCACCTTACATGCTGGCAGGGCTGGATCCATACCTGCACATGCTCCCAACTTCTTTTGCATGCAAGAAAGAAGTATGCGCGCGCGGCAGGCCTTTAACTGAAAAGCATTATAGGCACATCGTTCCGCTCTCGCCTGCTCATCTCTGCGAGAGCATGGCAGCTTTTCCTGAACCATTCCCCCAGAAAGGCGTTTGGGCTGCTAACCGTTAGAATGGTTTTCTAGCATGCACACATAAATGGAAGGGTTTTTACATGAGCATTATCAAATACGGCACAGCCCATTGGGAAGGCGCTATTAAGGAAGGCAAAGGCACAATTTCTACCGAAAGCGGCGCCTTAAAAGATCAACCTTACGGCTTTAATACCCGGTTTGAAGGCAAACCCGGCTCCAACCCAGAAGAGCTTTTAGGCGCTGCCCATGCGGCCTGCTTTTCCATGGCTTTTTCGCTTATTTTAGGTGAAGCAGGGCTTACCGCCTCTGCCATTGATACACGGGCAGATGTCAGCTTGAACAAAAAGGATGGCGGGTTTGAAATAGATAAAGTTAACCTCACCCTTAAGGCGCGTATTCCGGGCGCCACGGCTGATCAGTTTGAAAAACTGGCCACAAAAGCTAAGGAAGGTTGCCCGGTTTCCAAACTGTTCAAAGGGGCCTCCATTACCTTGGAAGCCACTTTGCTGGACTAAAGGTAAGGTAGGCTTTTTAGCCCATCTGTGCCCGATGGCGCATAAGGTGGTCTGCCAACACGCAGGCCATCATGGCTTCCCCCACAGGCACGGCACGAATACCCACGCATGGATCATGCCGCCCTTTGGTGATCACTTCCGT
Organism: Acetobacter sp. DmW_125128; assembly: GCF_008704325.1. NCBI lineage: Bacteria > Pseudomonadati > Pseudomonadota > Alphaproteobacteria > Acetobacterales > Acetobacteraceae > Acetobacter > Acetobacter sp. DmW_125128. The sequence goes on from NZ_VHOP01000018.1 coordinate 59,786, forward strand.
TTCCTTGCCATCGGTGGTGATGGAAGGAACAGGCGTGAGCATAGAACTGGTGGGCTTAACAGCAAAACGCGCCACAATAGGCTGACCGCTGGAAATACCCCCCAAAATGCCGCCTGCATGGTTAGCACCAAAAATCAGCTTGCCATCTCGGATATATAATGGGTCTGCATTTTCCTGCCCGGTGAGGGATGCCGAAGCAAATCCATCGCCAATTTCTACACCTTTTACGGCGTTGATGCTCATAAGAGCAGCAGCCAGATCTGAATCCAGCTTGCCATAAACAGGGGCCCCCAAACCGGCAGGCACGCCTTCGGCTACAACTTCAATTACGGCACCAATAGAAGAACCCGCCTTACGAATGCCCGTAAGATATTCTTCCCATTCCGCCACCACACCGGCATCGGGGCAGAAAAAAGGGTTACGGTTTACCTCTTCCCAATCCCACCGCGTGCGGTCGATATCATGTGGGCCAAGCTGCACCAAAGCCGCGCGAATACGCACGCCTTCGCCCAGAATCTTACGCGCCACCGCACCAGCCGCCACACGGCAAGCCGTTTCACGCGCAGAGGAACGCCCGCCCCCACGATAATCACGAATGCCGTATTTAAGATCATACGTCAGATCAGCATGGCCGGGGCGATATGTGCGGGCAATATCACCATAATCGCGCGAGCGCTGATCTGTATTTTCGATCATCAAAGAGATAGGCGTGCCTGTTGTCTGCCCTTCGAACACGCCAGACAGAATACGCACCTGATCCGGCTCTTTACGCTGTGTGGTAAAGGCGGATTGCCCCGGCTTGCGCTTATCCAAAAACGGCTGAATATCCGCTTCTGTTAACGCCAGACGTGGCGGGCACCCATCTACAACACAGCCAATGGCTGGGCCGTGGCTTTCACCCCATGTGGTCACACGAAAAAGCTGTCCGAAGGTATTGTAAGACACGGTGCGCCCTCAGTCCCCAGCTACAGAAATATCAGGGGCAGTTGGGTTTTTCATGCCCACAACATGGTAACCGCAATCCACATGGTGCACTTCACCCGTTACGCCGGATGAAAGATCAGACACCATATACAGGCCAGCGCCACCCACTTCTTCCAACGCCACATTGCGTTCCAGCGGAGAGTTGTACTGGTTCCACTTCAGAATGTAGCGGAAATCCCCAATGCCATTGGCAGCAAGGGTTTTGATCGGGCCAGCAGAAATGGCGTTTACACGGATACCATCACGCCCCAGATCTGTTGCCATATAACGCACCGAGGCTTCCAGCGCAGCTTTTGCAACACCCATAACGTTATAATGCGGCATGACACGTTCTGCACCCAGATAGCTCAGGGTAAGCAAAGAACCGCCATTTTTCATCAGCTTGGAGGCGCGCTGCGCAACCGCCGTAAAGGAATAGCAGGAAATATCCAGCGCCTTCAAAAACGCTTCACGCGGGGTATCAACATACCGCCCACGCAGGAACTGCTTGTCTGCCCAGCCAATGGCGTGCACCACAAAGTCCAGTTCACCCCATTCTTTTTCAATGGTGGCAAAAGTAGCATCAATGGCGGCGTCATCTGTCACATCGCAGGGCAGAACCAGGCTGGAGCCTACGCTTTCTGCCAGAGGCTGCACGCGCTTGCCCAGAGCTTCGCCCTGATACGTAAATGCAAGCTCCCCACCCTGTGCCGCAACGGCGGAGGCAATGCCCCATGCAATGGAACGATCATTAGCGACACCCATTACCAGACCCTTCTTGCCCTTCATGAGCGTTCCCTGAGCAGGCAATGTGGCGTTGGGAGAAGACATGCGTGACCTCAACCTATTTCTGTTGTTCAAATATCCGAATGTTAGCTGGTTGGTCGCATACACACGCTATTGAAACAAGAGCAAAGCGACACGCATGCTTCAAACCCGGTGAACGTAGGAGTATGATAACAGGCACAAAGCTGCAATGCCGTAGCTTTACGTAAACGAACACGAATTGAGTCCGAGCATGACGGAAACCTCACCTTCTCCCGCGGCCCTCCCATTAGACAGTCAGCCTTTGATTGATCTGACAGCCAACCCGTTTACGCTGTTTGAGACATGGATGAAGGAGGCGGAAAAGACAGAGGTGAACGACCCCAACGCCATGGTGCTGGCCACCGCCACGCGAGATGGTAGACCATCGGCCCGCATTGTGCTGTTAAAAGGGGCAGACCATCGGGGGTTTGTTTTTTATACCAACATGCACAGCCGCAAAGGGCGTGAGCTGGAAGAAAACCCGCACGTCGCCCTGCTGTTCCATTGGAAAAGCCAGCGCCGCCAGATTCGGATTGAAGGGGCTGTTGCCCCTGTGACACCGGAAGAAGCCGATGCATATTTTGCGAGTCGGAGCCGTGTTTCCCGCCTTGGCGCCGTGGCCTCGGATCAATCCCGCCCGCTGGCAAACCGTGCCATCTTTGAAGAACGCCTCAAACAGGTGGAAGAAACATACCCGCAAGACCCAATCCCTCGTCCGGCTAACTGGTCTGGCTATCGGGTAAACCCAGAATATTTTGAGTTCTGGCAGGAACGGCGCTTCCGTTTGCATGATCGCGCTGTATGGGCACGCAATGGAAACGATTGGGATGTCACGCGTTTATATCCGTAAGCGCACAGCCACTTGAAACACATTATTTTAAAAGACAGCGGAGAAAAATAAGAATGAAAGACGTTCGTAAAATTCTGCTGCCGCTTCCCAGCACCTCTAATGCTGAAGCCGCACTTATCCGAGGCTACAACTTTGCCCGCCGCTTTGGCGCGCATTTGGCTGTACTGCACATTCGCCCAGATGGGCGAGAAATGGCGCCATTGGCTGGTGAAGGCCTTTCCGGCGCTATGGTGGAAGATCTGATGCGCTCTGCCGAGCATGAAGGCGCACGCCATGCGCATGAAGTGCATGCTCTGTTTGAACGCTTTGTGGCCGCGCATCCAGATATTCAGGTTGTGCCCCCACGCGGCCCCTTCCCTATGGATGCACCAACAATCAGCTTCAACATCATGCGCGGTGCGGAAAGTGAAATTGTGCCTGCACAGGCTCGCTTGTCTGACTTTACACTCGTGCCGCACCCGGATTCCGGTGATGCTGTCTCCTCTTCCGAAACCCTGCATGCCGTTCTGTTTGATAGCGGACGCCCAGTGGTAATTGCCCCACGCACACCGCCCAAAGGGCTTATTAAACGCGTTTGCATTGCCTGGAACGGCACGGCAGAAGCCTCATCCGCGCTACGCGGTGCTTTGGCATGGGCGCTTACGGCAGAGGCTGTACGTGTGCTGCATTGTGGAGATTATCAGCGCCGTGGCCCCACTGCGCGGGACGTAGTGGATTATCTAGCCATCCACGGCATTACGGCTGATTGTGTGGAATTCCCGCCCGTGGACCGCGATGTAGGCAAAGGGCTGGAAGCCGCGTGTAAGGACTTTGATGCAGACATGCTGGCAATGGGCGCTTACTCCCACTCCCGTCTGCGCCAGCTTATTCTGGGCGGTGTAACCCGTTATACGCTGGAACATGCAGACATTACGGTACTGATGAGCCGCTAAGACCCAAACACAAAACAGAGGGTTTTGCTTACACAGGCAAGCCCTCTGGTGCCTTTATTTCAGGGATCAGCCACTTCAAACACAGCGCCATCCCATGCGGGCTCTACACCTGCGGGAAGATGATCCTGCATCCACTGCCAATCCATATCCGGGCCCATATGGGTGAGTATCATGCGGCGTGGGTTGAAAGCTTGCTGCCATTCCAACACCCGCTCCAACCAAGCATGTGCACTATGAGGCTGCCGTTGGAAGCAATCCACCATCCACGTATCCACCCCACGCAGAATGTCTAGAGATGCTTCGGGAAACTCCACAACATCCGTGCTGTAAACAAAACCGCCACAACGCACGCCTGTTGACCCAACACGCCCGTGTACCTGATTGAAAAAAGTAAACTCCGTGCCGCTTATGGTAATAGGTTGCCCCATTTCTACCGGGCGCGCCTGCACCACAGCACGGAAGAAGTTTGGAGGTGTCCACGGTTTGAACACATAATCAAACCGCCGCTGAATATCTTCTAGCGTTTCCGCTGCACCGTAAGCATGTAGCGGCTTTTGAATTACGCGATTAATGGCGCGCACTTCATCCAGCCCAGAAATATGGTCTGCATGGGCATGGGTAAAGATAATGGACTGAAAATCCTTAATGCCATTTGCCAGAAGCTGGGCGCGCAAATCTGGCCCTGTATCCACCAATACGCCAGCACCGTTTTTTAACCGCAGTAAAATAGAAGAACGGGTGCGGGTATTCCGAGGCTCCTTCGGGTTACACGCGCCCCAGATTCCATGGCCATCGGCCCCGCCCACCATAGGCACACCGGCGGACCCACCACACCCCAGAACTGTAACTTTCATACCCGCTTACTCCGCTTTTTCTCGGCAACCATCACACGGCTTTGCGGAATAACCGGTAAAAATTTTCTGTAGTCATGCGGGTGAAATCAGGCAGTTCCATACCACGTTCCTGCGCAATCCGGGCTGCCGTGTGCCCCACAAAAGCAGGCTGATTGCGCTTACCCCGCTTTGGCACGGGCGCGAGATAGGGAGAATCCGTTTCCACCACAATGCGGTCTGCCGGAATATCCCGCGCAACGGCCCGTATCTCATCACATTTCGGAAATGTGGCGATACCGGAAAAACTAACATATCCGCCCAGATCGACCACGCGCTGCGCCAGCTCTGGGCCTGAGGCAAAACAATGCAACAAAATGGGAAAAGCCCCTTTTGCATGTTCTTCCTCTAAGATACTGGCCACATCCTCGTCTGCCTGACGGGCATGGATGATAACCGGCACATTCAGTTCCCGCGCAGCGCGAATATGCTGGCGAAAATACTCATGCTGGAGCGGGCGCACATCTTCCTTGCCGTGGAAGTAATCCAGCCCGGTTTCACCAATGCCTATCACTTCGGGCACATCTGCAATAGCCACAATATCCGCAACGGTAGGAAGAGGTTCTTCCTCCACATGGTCCGGATGTGTGCCAACGGTGCACCATACGCGCATGCCTGGCGTATCCAGCTTGGCCAGCGCCTTTTGTTCTGGCGCACGGGCCAAGCGAGTACCAATAGTGACCATACCACCCAAGCCCGCATCCTTAGCGGCCTCAAGCAGTTCTGGCATTTCCTCGACTGAGAAATGATCAAGATGACAGTGAGAATCTATCAACCCTGCCAGCTTTGTACTGTCCTCTGTCATCATTATGCCTGTTCTGGCTCAACATAACGGGGGAAAATGCCCTGTGGTGCCGGAAGCTGACGCCCACCGGGCAACGGTGTTTCCAGCGCGGCAAAGCTGCGTTCTTCTGCCGTAACAGCAAGCTGGTCCAACATGCGTTCCATGCTCTGCGGCATGAACGGCTGGAGCATGGTGGCAATACCGCGCAGGGCATCTACCAACACACGCAACACGTCCTTCATGCGTTCTGGGTCTGTCTTGCGCAACGCCCACGGGGCCTGATGGTCGATATACGCGTTGCAGGCGCGGATCACCTTCCACACATCTTCCAGCGCATCTGTAAGCGCACACCGCTCGATCTGAGATTTCAGCAGATCGGGCAGCACCATCACCTGCCCTAGCAGATGGGTATCTTCTTCCGTTAGCGTACGGCGTTCTGGCAGAACACCACCGCAGTTACGCGCTACAAGGGAAAGCGTACGCTGGGCCAGATTGCCCAGATCATTCGCCAATTCCACATTATTGCGCATAATCAGCGCCTTGCGGGAAAGATCACTATCCCCGCCAAAAGGCACTTCGCGCAGCAGGAAGAAGCGCACAGCATCTAGCCCGAATTCTTTAACCAGATCACGCGGATCCACCACATTGCCCAGAGATTTGCTCATCTTCTGGCCTTCAATGGTCCACCAGCCGTTGGCAAACACCTTGCGTGGCAGCTCAATACCAGCAGCCATAAGGAAGGCAGGCCAATAAACGGCATGGAAGCGTGCAATATCCTTGCCAACCAGGTGCAGATTGGCAGGCCAGAACGCCATACGCGGGGCAGAGGTATCCGGATAGCCCAGCGCGCTCAGATAATTGGCGAGCGCATCAAACCACACATACATAACGTGCTTATCATCACCCGGAACAGGAATGCCCCACTTAAAGCTGGTACGGCTGATGGAAAGATCACGCAGGCCCTGCTTAACAAAGCTTACAATCTCATTCCGCGCACCATGAGGGCCCAGAAAATCCGGATTATTTTCATACAGATCCAACAGCCGATCCTGATATTCAGACAGCTTGAAGAAGTAAGAGGGTTCCTTCACCCATTCTACCGGTGCGCCTGTGGGAGCAACTTTTTTGCCATCCGGGCCGGGCACCAGTTCATCTTCACCGTAGAAGCATTCATCACGCAGAGCATACCAGCCCTCATACGCGCCCAGGTAAATGGCCCCGTTATCCGCCACTTTTTTCCACAATGCCTGCGTGCTGGTAATATGGCGCGGCTCTGTCGTGCGGATGAAATCATCATACGAGATGTTCATGGCATCGGCCATATTGCGGAAATCGGCCGAAACCTTATCCGCAAAGCTTTTGGCATCTATGCCATTGGCCTGTGCAGCCTGCTCTACCTTCTGGCCGTGCTCATCCGTGCCTGTCAGAAAGAAGACCTCATCCCCTGCCAGACGATGAAAGCGGGCCATCACATCCGCAGCAATAGACGTGTAAGCGTGGCCAATATGGGGCGCTCCGTTCACGTAATAGATGGGCGTAGTTACATAGAAACGACGGGTCATTCTCGGCTCGCAATCGTCATAGCTTCAAGCAGGGCTTCCTGTTTATCCAGATTAAAGCGTTCCGTCTCGGTGTGCTTGCGCATGGTGGCTTCCCACGCATTGGCCAAGGCCACACATTGCGGGTTTCCCTGCCGCGCCGCCTGACGAGCTTGCATCTGGAGTGTGTCTGATAACAGGCTGAAAAACAGACTGAAACCATAATCCCTGCGTAAAATGGTTTCTGCAACCTCATAGCTGCGTAATGGCGTAATGCCCTGCACCACTTCGTGCACAAGGCTGGCAATTTCACCACCCTTATCTGCCAGCAACGCCAGAGCACGCCCCGGCGCACCATGGGCTTCTGCCATAACGCGCTGTATTTCTGTATCCGAAGCTTCTGGAGCCTGCGCATGCAGCACGACAGACATATCTGCCGCAGCCAGCGGTGCGAGTTCCAGTTTACGGCACCGGCTACGAATAGTGGGCAAAAGCCGCCCTGGAGCGGAACAGGTTAACAACAATACCGTAGCTGGCGGCGGTTCTTCCAGAATTTTCAGCACAGCATTGGCTGCGCTACGGTTCATCCATTCCGCGCCATCTACAATGACAACACGCCACCCACCTTCTGCCGCCGTACGCCGCAAAAAGGAGTTAATAGGCCGCACATCATCCGCTACAATCTCGCTGCGGTATTTCTGGCGTTTTTCATCAAACCCGCGGGCAACAACCAGCAAATCTGCATGCGTGGCGGCAGAAACACGGCGCCCAGCGGGGCTTAGTTCATCCTCCCCGCCCAGCAATATACGCGCCAGCCGGAACGCAAATGTGGCCTTACCAATACCCGGTGGGCCTGTAATCAACCACGCATGGGGCAAGCGCCCACCCTGCATGGCCTGCCGAAATGCCTGCAAAGCGGCCTGATGCCCACGCAACTGCAAAGATGCCAGACGTGGCTCCTGCACGTTCTCAGCCCTCGGCATGGGCCAGACGGGTCTGGATATCTTTCAGAATCTGAGCGTTTACCTGCTCTGCTGAATAAACGGAGGTATCCACCACTACCACCCGTTGCGGTTCTGCCTGAGCAATATGCGCAAACCCATCTGCCAAACGCGCATGAAAAGCCTCATCCGCCTGCTCATACCTGTCTGTTGGCGCACCACGCGCTGCCAAACGTTGGCGGGAAACGGCGCGCGGCGCTTGCAACAGAAAGGTTATATCTGGCTGCAAACCAAGCTGCTTTTGCAGTATTGCAATCAGGCTTAAAATAGCCGGGTCACCATTGGCGCGCCCGTATCCCTGATACGCCAAAGTGGAATCGGTAAAGCGATCACACAGCACAATCTGCCCAGCCTTAAGAGCGGGCAGAATAACCTGATCAACGTGATCATACCGTGCGGCAAAATGTGTCAGAATTTCCGCCCGGGCAGAAAGCGGATTTTTACCAAACAACAAAAGCTGGCGCAGATCTTCCGCACCGGCAGAACCACCCGGTTCACGCGTGGCCAAAACCTTCTGGCCTTGCGCTTCCAGCTTTTCCTTCAAAAGCCGCAGCTGGGTGGATTTTCCCACCCCTTCTGCGCCTTCCAGCGTTATAAACATGCCACAAGCCATGAATCAGAGGTGCAGCCGACGTGCAGCCCGCCCCAAAAAGCTGAGTGCAGGCACGCTCTGCCCGGCTTGCACCGGAATACTGGCCTGCCGCCCACCGGGCAAAGACACTGTAAGTTGGCCTACAACCTGCCCGGCCTGCACTGGCGCAATAATCGGGCCATTGTAGTCCAACGCCAGATGTGTGCCATTGCGCCAGCCATGTGGCAGCAAAATCTTGAAATCCTGCGCAGCCACCAGCGGCACTGTCTGGGTTACACCCATCCATACAGGAGCCTGTTCCAGCACATCGCCTTTGCTGACAATTTGCGCGGTTTCAAAATTGGCGAAAGCCCAGCCCATCAGACGTTCAGCTTCCCGCCCACGTGCTGCGGATGAAGGCAGCCCGTTCACAGCCAGCACAACACGCCGCCCTTCGCGCTCAGAAGAAGCGCATAGGCCAAACCCACCTGCATCTGTGTGGCCGGTTTTTAAACCATCGGCCAAACCTTTAACCACCAGAGAGTTCCGGTTTTCCTGCCTGATTTTGTTAAACAGGAACTCTTTTTCCGAGAAGAAATGATAATATTCCGGAAAATCATGAATCAAACGCAGCGCCAGATAGGCCACATCTCGCGCAGACATGTAATGATTTTCTGCGGGCCAGCCAGTTGCGTTCATGAAGTGCGAATTGGTGAGCCCCAGTTTGGTGGCTGTGTCGTTCATCAACGCAACAAACTGTTCTTCCGAGCCGGAAATGCCTTCTGCAATCACAATACAGGCATCGTTACCGGACTGGATAACCATGCCCTGAATAAGATCCTGCACGCTTACGCTTTGCCCCAAGGGCACAAACATGCGTGAACCCTGCATACGCCATGCGCGTTCACTCACAGGCAGCATCTGATCCAGCTTCAGGCGGCCAGATTTGAGCATGCCAAATGTAACATACGCCGTCATCATCTTGGTCAGGGATGATGGGGGCATGCGCTCATCTGCATTTTTCTCAAGCAGTGTAGCACCGCTATTGTAATCCAGAATGCAGGCCCAGCGTGCCTGTGTATCCACCGGCCCCACGGGCGTAGTGGCGGGTGTATCCGCCCCCGGCACAGCAGGCTGGGCCGCCGCAGGTGTTGCACCTTTGGCCGCCGCGCCGTGGTGGCGAGGCCGTGCCATGGCATCAAGCGCATAGGCACCAGAGAAAAGGGCAGCGCCCCCTGCGAGTAAGAACCGTCGAGTCTGCAACATTTTTCCCTATTCGACGACGATATGAGATCCGGTTAAACCAGTAGCAAGTGCTCGCTTAAGGGCGGCATCTGCTTCGCTTATAGTCGTAAAAGGCCCGTAGCGCACAGCCCACATTGTGCCATGCCCCAAAAACACAGGCCGAACGCTGGCACCTTGTGCCGCCGCCTGCCGCATGGCGGCCAAGCGAGATGTAAAATCCATGGTTTCCACCCACAGCATGCTGGACACAGGCGCGCCCTGCATAACAGTGGCTGGCAGATCTACCAGCACTACCTTGCCCGGCGCAGGCGTTTCCTGCGTGGTGTTATCTGCCAGAACTGTAAGGCCCTGCCTATCCACTGCCGCGTTACCTAATGCTGTTTGCTGCACTTTTTCCAGCGGGGCTGCACTAATCTGCAACATGGGGCCACCGGGCAGTACTTCGGCAAACTGCCTGCTGGCCATTTCATCTTCCACCACCTGCACACGCGCAGGCTCCTTGCCCACACCCAGCAAATCTGCGGCTCGCGGGGAAAGACCGATCATACGCCCCGGATCATTCGGGCCACGATCATTCAAGCGGATCACAATTTGCCGCCCGTTATCCAGATTGGTCACCCGCACCACGGCGGGTAGTTGCAAGGTTTGATGGCTACCTGTCATGCTGGCGGCGCCCCAGACCTCACCATCTGCTGTCAGGTGGCCTTCTGCCTGTGGGGGTTCCCTTACAGCCAAGCCTGTGCCTTGCCACGCAAAGTCTTCCCGCGGGTAAAACCACTTGTTGCCTGCCTGCCATGCCGGCCCAACTGTATAATGCAGATCCTGCGGTGCCACAGGCTGCTGGCGCGAACAGGCCAGCACCGCCAGGCACCCTACAAGGGCGAGTTTTTTCACGTTATTGCATCACCAAGAAGCCCTACACCCAGCGCGTAGAAATCGGAGGGGTTGTAGCGGCGGATCACGTTGAAATTATGATAGACGATAAAGGCTTCGCCCCCCACCCCATCTGGGCGGATAATAGCGCCTTCCTGCACAGCACTTGAAAACTGCCCTGCACGTGGCCGCACGCCCTGCTGCGCCCACCATGAAATAGGGTGCACAGCCGTACGGCCAATTTGTGCCTGCGTTATGGTGTCAGGCAGTAAGACTTCCTCTCCCCACGGCTGTCCGGGCAGCCAATGGCACTTGGCCAAATAATTGGCGATAGAGGCAAAAACATCGGCTTCATTATGCCAGATATCGCGCCGCCCACCTTCTGGGTAGCTGGCTGCATAACGCAGATAGGCGCTTGGCATAAACTGTGGCTGCCCCATAGCGCCTGCATAGCTGCCCAGCATACCTGCGGGCGTGATGTCCCCTTGGCCCAGAATGCTCAGCGCCTTCATCAATTCGGAGCGGAAAAAAGCCGAACGCCTACCATCGTAAGCCAGAGTCGCTAAAGCATCGATCACATGGAATGTGCCCATGCGTGTGCCGTAAGCAGATTCCAGCCCCCAAATACCCGCAATAGCGCCTTTATTAACGCCATATGTGGAACTGATACGGTTGAGCAGCGCTGTACGTTGGCTAACAGCAGCAAGCCCATCGGAAATTTTCTTTTCCGTCAGAACCCGATCTTTATATTGCGCCCATGTCAGGGTGAATTCTGGCTGATGCCGGTCTGCCTTAAGCACTTTGGCATTCGGTTGGGTGGTAAGAGCCAGCGCCTGATCCACCACAGAAGCAGAAATACCCTGCCCTATGGCCTCTCGCCGCACGCCAGCCAGAAAGGTGGCATAACTGGAAGATGCAGCAGAGTGCGGAGTAGTAGCCGCAGTTGTGCGGGCCAATACAGGTGTGGCGAACAGAGCAGAAGCCCCACCAACAAGAAGTTTTCTTCGTAGCATTAAGGCTTCACGCTTCTGATCTGTGTAACATTCAATGTCATAGAATATAGTGGAATAAGGCCTTTGTCAGGCCATCTTATTTATTCCTTCTTTTTGGTTCCGAACACGCAGCTCCATACCTGTCTCCGCCCCTTGACAATACTGTCACAAAAGAGCCTGTTGGAGCCCTGCTCACACCCTTAAAACCTTCAAGACCGTGCTGTTCTGGCCGGAGAGAGATTACCTTCTTTGCTGGATCAGTTTCTGGAACTTACCGCCGCTTACCCTCTTGCGCAGGTTATTATTGTTATTCTGGCCACGTTTGTGCTGGAAGATGCCGCCACGGTTATTACGGCCATTCAGGTTAACCTTCACACTCTTTCCCCCATTACAGCACTTGTTGCGTTATATATTGGCATTGTAACGGGCGATGTAGGGCTTTACGGGTTGGGCTACCTAGCCGCACGCTGGAAACCTGCCCAAAAGTGGGTGAACACATCACAGATGGAAAACCAAAAAGTCTGGCTTTCCAAAAACCTGTTCTGGGTTGTATTTGTCAGCCGCTTTATTCCGGGCACCCGGTTGCCGCTTTACACGGCAAGCGGTTTTTTTAACGCGGGCTTGCCTATATTTACTGCCGCCACATTTCTGGCCACGCTTATCTGGACAACTGCGCTTTTTGCGCTTTCGCTCCATGTTGGTGGGTTTATTCTGGATCATCTTGGCGCTTGGCGCTGGGCTGGCTTGGCTGGATTTGTGCTGGTTATTTTCTTTATGGGCCGTTTGATTGCCCGAGCACAGAAACAGAAGACATGACAACACAGGCCGAAAAACAGCCTTCTCCTCTCTCCCTTTTTGAATTCTGGCCTGGTTGGGTTTTTTACACGCCCGTTGTGGCTTACTGGATTCTGCTTGGCATACGCTATGGGGATGTGACCCTACCCACAGCCGCCAACCCGCGTATTGAAACAGGTGGCCTGTGCGGTGAAAGCAAAAGCAGCATTCTGGATATGGCAGGCAATTATGCCAAACGCTGGATTGCACCTTACGTAACGCTACCAACCGGCACGCATGATCTTGCCCGCGCCCACGCTGCCATGCAGGCCAAAGGGCTCACGCTGCCCGTAGTGGTTAAGCCCGATATTGGATGTAATGGCACCGGTGTAAAACTGGTGCGCACGGAAGATGAGCTGAAAGCAGCCCTCGCCTCCTTCCCGCGCAAGATCCGGCTGGTGATACAAAAACTCATTACATGGAAGCACGAAGCCGGGCTGTTTTATATTCGTCATCCTGACAGCCCTATGGGGGAAATTTCATCCCTCACTTACAAAGATATTCCGGCCCTGCGCGGAAATGGGCGCGATACCGTGCTGCAACTGCTGCAAAAAGATAGCCGCACCAGCAAAGTGCTACACATCTACACGCCACGCCTAACACACTGTCTGCACGAAGTTTTGCCAGATGGGGATGAACTGGAACTGGTATTCGCAGGCAACCATTGCAAAGGGGCCATTTTCCGCAACGGCAAGGCAGACATTACGCCAGAACTCACCCGACAGATTGACGCCATCATGCAGGATATTCCCGATTTTCACTTCGGACGTATTGATGTAAAATTCCGCTCTGCCGAAGCACTGCGTGAAGGCAAGGATTTTGAAATTATCGAAATCAATGGCGTAGGTTCAGAAGCTATACACATCTGGGATTCCCGCACAACGCTGCGCGAAGCCTATGCAGCCCAGTTCCACCATTACCGGGAAAGTTTCCGTATTGGCGCCAAAAAGAAAAAGGCTGGCTGGTCCCCCACCAATTTGTGGGAAGGTGTGCGCCTCTGGCAGCGCCAGAAGCGGCTTTTGGCATCCTATCCGTTGAACGACTGAATTATTTGGCTTTTTCGCGCTGTTCCCGCCCCAGGCGGGAATGGACGTGACCATAAAACCGATAGCTGGCCCACCCTATACCGGCATAAGTGAGCAGAAGCAGCAGAGGTATAGGGTCCCCTTTATACAGGGCCAGCATCATATCTACACAAAGGGGCGCCACCATAACTGCGCAAAAGAAAATCCCTAAAAGCGGCACATAGCCCAGCCAGATACCGCGTACGGTAAAGCCGCCCCACGGCACACTAAAACGACGCGGAATTTCGGGGGCCTTATTGCGCACCCAGATAACGGTAAAACACACAATGCCAAACGCTACAGCCGTGCCAAGGCTAACCAGATCACCAATAATATCAATCGGCAACGTGGCAGTTGCCAGCGCTACGCCAAGCCCCAGCACAATGCTGCCGATCCACGGTGTTTGAAAGCGCGGATGCAGCTTACTGAACATCGACATTAGCAAGCCATCTTCCGCCATGGCAAAAAAGATGCGGCTTTGGGCATATAACAGCCCCATCAACACGGAACACAGGCCGATAACGGCCCCCAGCTTTACAAACAAAGCCAGCCACGGCTGATGCATGGCGTTAACAGCTATTGCCAGCGGGTCTGCTACATCCAGCGTCTGCCACGGCACCACACCAATCAACACGGCAGCCACAATCATGTAAACAACCGTGCAGATAATGAGCGAAAGCACGATACCAACAGGCACATCCCGCCGAGGGTTTTGGGCTTCTCCCGCTGCGGTAGAAACAGCCTCAAACCCTACATATGCAAAAAAAATAACCGATGCTGCGCGGAAAATACCGGGGAAGCCAAAGCGGAAGCCTCCTTCATACTTCGGAATAAAGGGAGACCAGTAAGACGGATGCACCTCCCACACGCCCAGCACCACAAAGAGCGCCAGAACGCCCACTTTGAGAAAAACAATGAGCGCATTGATTTTGAAGGATTCCCGCACGCCCAAAACCAGCAACAAAGAAACGGCCAGAATAGAGAAAGCGCCCACCGCATCTATCCGCCACCCCGCAGCAACATGGCGGGATGCCCCTTCAAACGCGACTTGCAGCGTAGTGGTGGACAGCGCTGATGGCACATGCACGCCAAAATCTTGCAAAAGGCTGACCGCATAACCTGAAAAACCAGCAGCCACACCTGCGCAGGAAATACCGTATTCCAACAAAAGCAGCCACCCAACACCCCATGCCCAACGCTCCCCCATGGAAACATAGGCATACGTATAGGCAGAGCCTGAAACCGGCATGGAAGATGCCAGCTCACCATAAGAAAGGGCCGTAAAAAGGCAGGCAACCCCCGCCACAATAAAGGACAAAAGGATGGACGGCCCCGCATAGTTGGCGGCTGCCGTGCCTGTCATAACATAAATACCCGCGCCAATAGTGGAGCCCACGCCCAGCATGGTAAGCTGCAAAGGCCCCAGTGTTCTGCTTAGGCGTTGGGTGCTGTTTTCCTTTTCAATGCGCTGTAAAGATTTGCGCCGCGGCGAACCAGAAATATCTCCCATCAGACTATTTCTGGTTCAGTGCATAAAATGGAACAGAATGGTCGCAATACCGCCTACGCCCATGCAGTACCAAGCGAAGGGAGAAAGCGCCCATCTGTCGTGATCACGGAAATACCGCATCAGAAAAGCGGTGCTGAACAATGCCGTCAGGCCAGATACAAGAGCTGCCACCACGGCAATGCGCATCTGCCCCGGCTGTAGCTCCAGATGCCGCATTTTGAAGGCTTCACGCACCGTAGCGGCCAGAATAACGGGTTGCGCCATCAAAAAGGAAAAGCGTGCTGCCGTATCATGGTGCAGCCCCCGCAACAAACCACCACAAATGGTTGCACCAGAGCGAGAAAGCCCAGGAAAGAATGCAAGGCACTGGAACAGGCCAATAATGACCGCATCGCGCGATGTCATGCTGGCAACAGAATTAACGTTTTTCCGCACCACACTGCTGCGCAGCCGTTCTACCACCAGCAAAAGCAAACCATTTAAAAACAAGAAAATGGCAGCGGATGAGGCTGAGCCAAACAAATTGCGCAAGAAGTGCTCAAACAGGCCACCCACCACAACAGCGGGAATGGTGGCTACAATGAGCAGCCACAGAATATGCAGGCTTTCCATTTGCATGCGCTGGCCGCAACTGCCACTGGCCCCTCTGAATATGGCCAGCCAGTCTTTCCAGAAGAAAACTAGCAGCGCCACAGAAGTACCCAGATGCAGCATAACCAGAAACGGCAGAAATGCCGGGTCATGCAGATCGTACGACCAATGGAACAACGCCGGAAGGATAACAGCATGTCCAAGGCTACTTACGGGAAAGAGTTCTGTTGCTCCCTGAAGAAGAGCGATAATGATAGCCTGAAGAAACGACATATGCAGTTACAACCCACGCTGGCACAACTTTGCTGCCTGTCCTTGCACCATGCGCCACCATGCTGCAAGGATTCATGCTAATCTTATGCCACAACATTATTATTCGGGATGAAAACACACCTATGAGCAAGCAAAACCGTGCAGGCGCATGTCTTTTTAGCGGAGCAGTTCTGGCAGCCACGCTGGGTTTTGCTTTTTATGCACATGGCACTCAGAAATCTCCGGGCACAAATAACTACGCTCTCTCTGCCCGCTTTGTCTCGGCCAACGGGCTGGAACGTGGCGCAGATGTAGATATTGCCGGGGTAAAAGTGGGCCGCGTTTCATCCATCGTACTAGACCCAGCCACTCAGATGGCTTTTGTACACTTTACACTGGATGGCGCACTGCACTTGCCACAGGACAGCACGCTCACAATCAGCAGTGCCACGCTTTCATCTGAAAACGCTTTGATGATTGAACCCGGCACATCCTCCACCATAGCACCACCCAATGGAATGCTGACACATACGCTGGAGCCCACAAGCCTTGAGCAACAGGTCAGCAATTACATTTTTGGCGCCGGAAATCTGGGGCAGTAAGCTCTTATATTCTCTTATCTGATTATTTTTATAACAAAATACGCCAAACCGGGTTGACGGCATCCCGGAGAATCAGGTAGATGAGCGCCATCACATGATGGCGGCGTAGCTCAGTGGTAGAGCAGGGGAATCATAATCCCTTGGTCGGAGGTTCAAATCCTTCCGCCGCTACCAATTCCCTGAAAAATCAACACACTAAACCCACCACATCAAGCCAAGAACTTGCTGTGTTATTTTTGTGTTGCGCGCGTTTTATGGCTGCCTAAACACCTTACACGCAAACACAATTTATACCCCGCCCACCCCGCTCCAGATATCAGAAGCAGGGCAGCAAGGTATCAGAAGTTTTTTAGCCTCCGGAAAGTTCAGGCTGAGGTTCGGATTCTTCCTGAATATCAGGTTGAGGGGCATTTTCCTGCCGGTCTTCGCCATCTTCATTGGTCTGCGCAACGGCACGCTGCTGGCGGGCGGCAAGGCGTTCGGCGCGCTCTTGCTGGCTTTGCTGCGCAGCCTGCGCCATGGCGTTCATGATACGGAAGTAATGTTCGGCATGCTGGAAGTAACCTTCTGCTGCCACGCGGTCTCCGCTGCCTGTGGAATCACGACCAAGCTGGAGATATTTTTCAAAAAGCTGCTGGGCTGTGCCACGTACGCGCACATCCGGGCCATGACTATCAAAAACATGATTCCTGTTCATCGGAATCTGTCCATTCAGTTGTCGGGAACTCCCATTGCTCCCGTTGGAACGATGGTGTCTTGTCCGCATCCGTTTTACGTTCATGGGTTTATCACAGCGCTTTCCTGTTCAGGGCACTTTGGCATAAAGAAACAGTCCTGTATTAAAAAGGTATGCTTCCTGAGTGAAGGCCGAATTGTTTTTTCGGAATGGGCTTTATGTAAGGCAACACATAAATTGTTGCCAAATGAAAGGCCCCCTTGCTGCTTTAATTTCTGATGCAGTGATTTTAGGTTTTTACATCTGCTACAGAAGCAAGTTTGGGTAGTGTAGCAACCCAAGCCTATAAAGCCAAGTTATTTTTCACGCCTGTTTTTCTAGCACCACAGCGCGGGCAATACCTGCCAGATCTGCTTTTACATCTACCACGCGCAAGGCATTGGTAGCTGCCAAGGCGCGTAAAGCCTCTTCCTGCCCTATGCCAATTTCCAGCACAGCCAACCCGCCATCTGCCAACAAAAATGGCAGACGCCCGCAAAGATAGCGGTACGCGTTTAACCCATCACTCCCACCATCCAGTGCGCGCACAGGCTCATGCTCGCGCACTTCCCGCATAAGGTCTGCCAGATCTGAAGTCGGAATATAGGGAGGGTTGCTCAGCACCACATCAAACCGCGCATTTGGAGCCAACGCGGCATCCCACTCCGCCGCTATAAACAATGCGTGATCCTGCATGCCACAACGCTGGGCATTCGCATGCGCCAACATGGCGGCTTGTGGGTTGATATCCACCCCTACCCCACGCGCTTTAGGGTATTCCGCCAAAGCAGCCAGCAGCAAACAGCCCGTACCAGTACCTAAATCCAGAATATTCTGCACGGATGCCTGATCCGGTCGATATTCCAGAAGGCTTGTAATAAGTGTTTCTGTATCTCCGCGCGGCACCAAACTTGCTGGAGATACTGCCAAATCCAAGCTCCAAAACCCTTTACTGCCTGTAATATAGGCAAAAGGTTCGTGTGCAGCGCGACGTTTTACGTAAGAAAAAAAGGGCTCACTGGGCACATTCTCTGTT
This sequence comes from Acetobacter sp. DmW_125128, assembly GCF_008704325.1. Classification (NCBI taxonomy): domain Bacteria; kingdom Pseudomonadati; phylum Pseudomonadota; class Alphaproteobacteria; order Acetobacterales; family Acetobacteraceae; genus Acetobacter; species Acetobacter sp. DmW_125128. Next base: position 77,836 of record NZ_VHOP01000018.1, read on the forward strand.
GGAGAGCGGGCTAGCAGTTGCTCTGGTGTAAGGGAAAGCGCATGAATAAGTAGTAATCGCGCTTCCCGCCGCGGGCCTTCAATACCGGCCTGTGCCAAAAGTTGTGTACCCTCACGCAACAGTTGCGCTATTGGCTGGCAGGGAATTGTTTTTTCTGCTGTACTCACACGCGCAACCTTGATGGATTGATCTGGTTAGACATCAATGCCCCAATTTTTCCGCCGTATCCAGAACACAACTTTTTGCCTGCTTGGCCTTATGGCCGCATTGCCCCTTTCTTACGCCTATGCGGGCGAATTTACGGTAACAGACGGCAAGGCAGATACGGAAATTTCTGAAGTTTCACGCATCTATCTGGATGGCAAACTTGTAAGCGTGATCCGGCTGGATGATAAAAATCAGGAAAAAACGGTTAAAGTCACCACCCCTATGGGGCGGTTAGACCACACCTATACCTTATGCGGTGAAATCACCATCCGCTCTCCCGAAGGACGGGTAGAAACTCATGAGGTAGATAGTGATGGCACGCTCCACAACCCCGATGGGCACCATTTTTATGCCTTGGGGTCTGATAACTTTACTGAATTCTTTCTAACTGATCCAAACGCGCCAGAAGCAGCGGAGCATCACCCCGGCCATTCTGGCGTGTGTGCAGCACCTATCAGTTAAAAACCTTCAGCCGCCAGCAGAGCCGCCTGTTCTTCCTGCGTAAGGGCATCTACAAACTCATCCAGTTCCCCCAACATGACACGATCAATTTTATAGAGTGTCAGGTTGATACGATGATCCGTGACACGCCCCTGCGGGAAGTTATAGGTGCGAATACGCTCTGATCTATCCCCCGTACCTACCTGAGAGCGCCTATCTGCCGCACGGTTGGCATGGGCCTGCGCTCTTTCACGCTCATACAAACGTGCTCGTAGGATTTTCATGGCCTTGGCGCGGTTTTTATGCTGGCTTTTTTCTTCCTGCATAGAAACCACAATGCCGCTGGGCATATGGGTAAGGCGTACGGCACTTTCCGTCTTATTCACATGCTGCCCACCAGCCCCAGAGGCTCGAAACACATCTACCCTCAGATCTGTTTCGTTAACCTCTACATCAACATCTTCGGCTTCTGGCAGCACAGCCACCGTAACTGTGGAGGTATGGATACGGCCCTGACTTTCCGTAGCGGGCACGCGTTGCACCCGATGCACACCGGATTCATACTTCAACCGCGCAAACACGCCTTTGCCGTTAATTTCGGCAATACCTTCGCGCAGGCCGCCTAACTCGCTTTCGTCATAATCCATAACGGTAAAGCGCCAGCCGTTTAGGTCTGCATAACGGCGGTACATGTCAAACAGTTCGGCCGCGAACAGAGCGGCTTCATCGCCCCCAGCCGCAGGCCGCACTTCCAGAATAGCACTGCGGGCGTCTGCCACATCTTTTGGTAACAAAGACAGACGCACATCTTTTTGCAGATGTGGAAGTTGCTCACGCAGCTCAGCCAGCTCTGCTTCTGCCAGTTCCTTCATTTCTGGATCTGCTAAAAGCTGCTCAGCTTGCCGGATACCGTCTTCCACCCCGCGCAGGGCGTTGATACGCGCCACAACGGGTTCGATTTCAGCATATTCTCGTGATGCCTGCGTAAAGGCTTCACCATTTAGCCCGCTTGCTAGCTGCGCTTCCAACTCCAGAGCGCGGCTGACAATCTGGTCTAGTCGTTCGTCAAACTTCATGCTGCAAATACGTCTTGCGCTTTGGAAAGCAACGTATCACGAGAGACTTCCTGTTCGGCCCCTGTTTCCATATTTTTTACACGAAACAGACCCTTGGCCAGTTCATCTTCCCCAAGGAAAAGCACATGGCTGGCGTTCTGCTTGCCTGCACGTTCCATACGCTTACGCAGTGAACCCTTGTAGCCAATTTCTGTTCTTACACCCTGCCCGCGCAAACCCTGCAAAATCTGCACAACTGCGCTTTCATCAGGCGCGCCAACAGGTACCAACACAACAGAGCGCGGCGCCGCAGGCACTTGTTCTAGCAGCATAGACAGGCGCTCAATACCTGCAGCCCAGCCAATAGCGGGCACTTCTGGCCCACCCATCTGTTTTACCAAACCATCATACCGGCCACCAGCCAGCACTGTGCCCTGAGAACCCAGACGATTGGTGACGAACTCAAACGTGGTGTGGTTGTAGTAATCCAGCCCACGCACAATGCTGGGGTTTACAGTGTAGGCAATGCCGAACACATCCAGCTTATTGCGCAAATCATCCCAAAACGTACGGGCTTCTGGTGTTAGAAACTCTGCCATCATGGGCGCATCAGCCACCAGAACCTTATCACCTGCATCCTTGCTATCCAGAATGCGCAGCGGGTTCTTTTCCAAACGGGTTAGACTGTCTTCAGACAATTTATCCTTATGGGCCGAAAAATACGCTACCAAAGCATCTCGCCATGCATCACGGCTGGCAGCATCACCCAGCGTATTCAGTTCCAGCGTCACGTAATCTGCAATGCCCAACGCCTTGAGCACTTCGTACCCCATGGCAATGGCTTCTGCATCTGCCAGGGGTTCGGCTGCCCCCAGAAGCTCTGCACCAATTTGGTGAAACTGGCGATATCGCCCTTTCTGGGGCCGTTCATGCCGGAACATGGGGCCTGCATAAAATACTTTCTGCGGCAGGGACTGCGTAAGCGCATTGGTAACCAAGGCCCGGCAAATGGCTGCCGTACCTTCTGGCCGCAATGTTAGGCTTTCACCATCCCGATCACTAAAGGAATACATTTCTTTAGAAACAACATCGGACGTATCCCCCAAAGAGCGAGAGAAAACCCGTGTATCTTCAAAAATCGGGGTTGCCCATTCATCAAACCCGTAAACACCTGCAATCCGGCGCGCTGTGTCTACCACATGCGCATGACGGCGCTGGTCTTCTCCAATAAGGTCGTGCGTTCCTCTTACGGGCTGAATGCTGCTCACGAATATATATTCCCACACCACGGCACCCGTCACCTTGGCTGGCGTGGTGTTTTTTGCTGTTTAAAATGGCACGTCTGCCCCTGCCCGCGCCTTTTGGCGCAAAGCAGAGGAAGAAAGTTGAATGCTTAGTTGGCAGATGCCATGTCTGGCAGTTCCTGCGCTTTACCTTCCTGCTTTTCCTTGGCTTCTTCTGCCTGAATAGCAGCAACGCGCTCTTCTACCAATTCCACAACATGTTCGATCATGTCTGCCGCAGGCACGGTATGATCCTGCTTGCCACCGGCATACACCATGTGGCGGCCAGAGCCACCGCCGGTTACACCCAGATCGGTCAGCAGGGCTTCACCCGGGCCGTTCACCACACACCCGATAATGGACAGGGTAAGTGGGGTTTTAATATGTGCCAGCCGATCTTCCAGCGTCTGCACCGTTTCCACCACGTTAAAGCCCTGACGCGCGCAGGACGGGCAGGAAATAATCTTAACACCACGGTGGCGTAGGCCGAGGGACTTAAGAATATCCCAACCCACCAGCACTTCTTCTTCCGGCGCAGCGGAAAGAGAAACACGCATGGTATCACCCACACCGGCCCACAGCAGGTTGCCCAGACCAATAGAGGATTTTACGGTGCCAGCACGCTTGCTGCCTGCTTCTGTAATGCCAATGTGCAGCGGGTAATCGCAGGCATCTGCCAGTTGCTGATACGCGGCCACCGCCATGAACACATCTGATGCCTTCACGCTGATCTTGAATTCACGGAAATCATGATCTTCCAGAATTTTAGCGTGTTCCAGAGCGCTTTCCACCAGCGCATCTGGGTTAGGCTCACCATATTTTTCAAGCAGATGCTTTTCCAGTGATCCGGCATTCACACCAATACGGATGGAACAGCCGTAATCCTTAGCGGCCTTAACCACTTCACGCACACGCTCGGCGCTGCCGATGTTGCCTGGGTTGATACGCAGGCAGGCAGCACCTGCCTTTGCAGCTTCAATAGCGCGTTTGTAGTGGAAGTGAATATCGGCCACGATAGGCACGTTCACTTCCTTTACAATTTCTTCCAGCGCCTTGGTGCTTTCCTCATCCGGGCAGGACACACGCACAATATCCACACCCGCCATTTCTGCACGACGAATCTGCTCGATTGTTGCCTGTGCATCAGTCGTGAGGGTGTTGGTCATGGTCTGGACGGAAATCGGCGCATCACCACCGACGGCTACCTTGCCGACATGGATCTGCCGAGATTTCCGACGCTCGATATGCTGGTAAGGCCGGTAGCCGCTCATTTTACATCCTTTTGTCGAAAACGACAGTTGAGGGAAGCTGCCGTGTTCGGCCACACGGCGTTCTCCATTGCGTTTGGTGTTTTCCTGCCAAAATCAGGGCCATTTGGCTACACATAATACGCGCGAGGGTGCCATTCTAGTGTGAACCCATGCCCTGAAGCTGGCGCGCATTCAAATCATCAGCGCTTGGTTCTGCTTGCACAGGCGCGGCCCGATGGCGTGTGCGAGGTGCAGTTTCCTTGGGCTTAAGCGCCTGTTCCGAGGCTGCCAGATCTGTCTGCGCATCTGTTGGTATCTCTGATACCGTATTGGGCGTAGGGGCTGCAACATCTGCATGCATCGGCGGTGTGGCAACGTTATTTTGCACGGCAGGTGCGGCCAATATACCATCACGCACACTTTGCGGTGTTAGCAGCATTTTGCGGCGTACAGCACCGTTGCGCCCTAAAGGCGCTGTCAGCACATCCCCCATACGCAAAACAATGCCACCCGCATTGCCCACGGTCAGGCTATAGGGGCCACCCTCCACCGGCACATTCCATTCCTCATCGGGTTGTAAAATGTGATCGTAAACAACCTTGCCGTTGGCATCCTTTACCTGCACCCAACTGGCAGCAAGCGCCTTCAACACGATCTGATTATCAGCAACCGCCTTAGAAGGAGCCGCTGGCGTTGCAGCAGGTAGCATTTGCGCGTTGGGCTGTTGGGGATTTTGTGCAGATGTTGCACCAATATCACCAACTGGCTGCGTTGCTTCCGATGCTACGGTACCTTCAGGCAAAGCATTCCCCGCACCTTGCGCGTTCGATGCTGGTTCAGAGCCTGATGGCTTAGGCTGTGCAAAGGGGGGCAAAGGTGCTGGAACAGCACTTTTATCCGGCAAAATGGAAGCCACTTGCGGAGAAGGCGCATTATGCGTCTGCTCACCAGGCAGAAGGCTTGCCACTGGCGGCACACGCTCCGGAGCAGGTGGCGTGTGCCCTGTAAAGTAATACCATCCTATATAGCTGGCCAGAATAACAGCAAGCCCAAGAGAAATGGACACAGCCGGAGGAATACGCCGATCTGGCGGCGGATCTGGAAACACAAGTTCTGGCTGCCGAATGGCGTTACGCGCTTCCTGCCTGTAACGCTCCACCATAGGGTTTGGATCAAACCCCAAAGCCTGCGCATAGGCCCGTAAAAAACCAAGCGTATATACTTCCGCCGGAAGCACATCCGCTTTTCCGGTTTCCAGCGCATCCAGATATGCATCTCGGATGCGCAGATACGCGGCAACATCATCCAAGGACCAGCCAAGCTGTTCGCGGCGTTTGCGCAGTGCGCCCCCTACCCCGTATGTACCAATATCGGGGAGCGGAGGCAGAGCAGCCGGCTGCTCCTGTTCAGAACTTGGGGCGTTTTCAGCCATCAGCATCCATGCGGCGTTGTTGACGGATCAGCGCTATCACGGCCTGATCTATCAGGTCAGCAATAATCTGGGCCACCGGCTGCACAGATTTTACCATGCCAACAGATTGCCCGGCCATAACAGAGCCTTCTTCTACATCTCCATCAATAACCGCGCGCCGCAAGGCACCCGCCCAGAAATGTTCGATTTCCAGTTGCGCATCTTCACGCGTAAGATCACCCGCCTGAAAGCGGCGGATAACATCGGCCTGATGCGCTACAAATTTACGCCCGCCCTCATTGCTGATGGCCCGCACCGGAATAACCGGAAAGCGTTCATCAAGCTGAACCGAGGTCGTAGCATCACGCGCATTGGCCCGCACAAAAGCTTTTTTAAAGTTTTCGTGGGCAATGCTTTCCTCTGCCGCAGCAAAACGTGTACCAAACTGGCCACCAGCAGCGCCCTGCTCCAAATAGGAAACAAGCGCATCACCACGGCCAAGGCCGCCAGCCACAAAAACCGGCACGTTCTGGATATGCGGCAGAATTTCCTGCGCCAGCACAGTCAGGGAAACGGGGCCGATATGGCCACCTGCTTCTGCACCTTCAATAACCAGCGCATCCACACCCATCTTGATCAGCCGCTTGGCCAACACCAATGCAGGGGCAAAGCCAATAACCTTGGCGCCGCCATCCTTGGCGGCCTTAATGGCGGCGCTGGGCGGAATACCACCTGCCAGCACAATATGGCCCACCTTGGCATCCAGACACACCTGCACCAGCTCATCCAACTGAGGGTGCATGGTAATCAGGTTTACGCCAAAAGGGCGATCTGTCAGTGCACGGGTGGCGGCAATTTCCTCAGCCAGACGGGCTGGTTCCATAGCACCACAGGCAATCACACCAAACCCACCTGCATTGGAAATGGCGGATACAAGGTGGCGTTCACTCACCCAAGACATTGCCCCAGCCAAAATGGCGTAAGGCGTACCCAGAAAATCCGTCCCCCTTTGCCACAACTTATCCAACCGCGTGCGGGCGCGCTGCCATTCTTCAGACGTTGGAGCGGGATTCAAGCTGCTTGCAATATCAGACATCATCAAGACCATAGGCCGTGTGCAGCGCACGCACTGCCAGTTCGGCATATTCTGCGGCTACCAGCACGGAAACCTTGATTTCGCTGGTAGATATGGCCTGAATGTTGATGGAGCGTTCAGATAGCGTGCGGAACATGGTGCTGGCAACACCTGCATGAGAACGCATGCCACTGCCCACCACACTCACCTTTACGATATCCGGGTCTGTTTGCAGTTCTTCATACTGCACAGCGCCGCGCACGCTTTCCAGAATGCTGATAGCGCGTGGCAGATCGGTCTTGCTGGTGGTGAAGGTCATGTTTGTGGTGCCATCTGCGCCGGTGCTCTGCACAATCATGTCCACATTCACATTGGCTTCGCTCAATGGGCCAAAAATTGCCGCCGCAATGCCCGGACGGTCAGGAATACGCCGAACCGACAGTTTGGCTTCATCACGGGAGTAGGCAATGCCGGTGACCAGTTTCTTTTCCACGATTTCGTCCTCATCCACCACCATAGAGCCGGGAAGGTGACCTTCCGTAACTGCGGGGCCATCTTCAAAGCTGGAAAGCACCTGCACACGCACACGCTCGCGCATGGCAAGGCCTACACTGCGTGTTTGCAGCACCTTGGCGCCAACAGATGCCAGCTCCAGCATTTCTTCGTACGTAATTTTGTCCAGCTTGCGCGCCTTGGGCACGATTCTGGGGTCTGTGGTGTAAATACCGTCCACATCCGTGTAGATATCGCACCGATCCGCCTTAATGGCAGCGGCAAGCGCCACGGCAGATGTATCTGAGCCACCGCGCCCCAGCGTGGTTACGCGGCCATCTGGCCCAACACCCTGAAAGCCGGCCACAACCGGCACCATACCATCGGCCATGCTGCCCAGCAGACGCGCGCCATCTATCGAATCGAGGCTGGCCTTGCCGTGCAGGGAATCCGTAAGAATGGGCACCTGCCACCCGGCAAAGGAGCGCGAAGGCACGCCAAGCTTTTGCAAGGCAATGGCCAGCAAACCACTGGTTACCTGCTCACCCGTTGCCACAACGGCATCGTATTCGCGCGCATCATACAAAGGAGAAAGAGACTGACAGAACCCAACCAGCCGGTTGGTTTCTCCTGCCATGGCTGAAACAACCGCCAGCACATCGCAGCCTGCGTCTTTCTGTTTTTTGACGCGCTCGGCCACGGCTCTGATACGGTCAAGATCCCCCACGGATGTCCCGCCGAATTTCATGACGATCCGGGGTGCGGAACCGGACATAGCTTTATTCTCCACCAAACAGGCCGTAAAACGCATTGCACCAGCCCTTCCCGCCACCTGCATAGCGGAAAAGACGCATGGGAACGGTTGCGCTGCTTCACAAGCCGCGTCACATACCTCTCCCGGCCCCCTTTCGTCCAGCGGGGAGACCAGCAGGAAAGGAATTTGTTGTATGCACGCCACCCGAGAGGAAGCGCCTTCCTCTGTTTCTTCCGAGGAAATTGCCCGCTTTAGTGCTCTGGCAGACAAGTGGTGGGATCCAACAGGCCCCATGCGCCCCCTGCATGCCATGAACGGCCTGCGGATTGAATGGGCCAGCCGCCACCTGCCCCTGCGTGGCCGCAAATCACGCAAGCCGCATGTGCTGGATATTGGCTGTGGCGCGGGGCTGGCTAGTGAAGCCCTGGCAAAAGCCGGATATAACGTATTGGGGCTGGATGCATCGGCCAATGGTATTGCCGCTGCACAGGCGCATCTGGAAGCCAACCCGCTTCCTGCCGGTTCTGGCACGCTCCATTATCGCCAAGGCAGCGCGGAAGAACTGGTGGCCGAACACGCCAAGTTTGATGCTGTAATGGCTTTAGAAATTATAGAGCATGTGACTGATCCTGAAGCATTTATGGTTATGCTGGCTCAGCTTGTAGATGCCAATGGCACAATCATTGTTTCTACCATGAACCGCACCCTGCGCTCCTTGGCTGTCGGCAAGATTGGGGCGGAATATTTGCTGCGCCTGCTACCTGTTGGCACACACGAATGGCGCAAGTTTATCCAGCCTTCCGAACTGGGGCGCTATGCCCGCGCCGCTGGCCTGCGGATGGTTGCCATTTCTGGCATGGCCCCCGGCATTGGCAGCTGGAAAGAAACGCAGGACTTGGGCATTAACTACATCGCCGCCTTCAAAAAAGACTGATATAGAATTTACTTTTAATATCAGTGTGTTTCTGACGCTTTCTTACACAGCATGTTAAGCAGGAAGCGTCAGAAACTCAAAGCAGGTTGGGCTGCCAATGGGTGTAAAATCCCACGTAAAGCCAATCTTGCCGGTGGTTTTATCCACCCGGAAAGATGTGATGGAATCACTCCGCTGGTTGGCCACGTATAAATAGCTGCCAGTAGGATCAAATTTGAGCGCCCGCCCGTAATCGGCATGCGTCCAGATTTCATCCACCAATGTTAGGCCACCATCCTGCGCCACCTGAAACACAGCTAGAGAATCGCCCAAGCGGTTAGAGACGTAAAGAAAATGCTCATCGGGTGAGAACAGAATGCCCGCAGCCAGCGTGCTCCCCCGGAAGTGTGCGGTTAAGCTACTTACGGCCTGTTGCGGTGCAATATCTCCTGTTTTGGCATCAAAATTTGCCACCACAACTTTGGAATCCTGTTCGCACAGAATGTACAGCCGCGCGCCATCCGCAGAAAACTGAAAATGCCGCGGGGCGGAACCCGCTGTCATGGTGGTAAACGGCTTTTTGGCCGGGAACAGACGCCCCGTATCCAGATTGATCCTATACACATACATTCTATCCAACCCGGCATCTGCCACCGCCACAAAGCGGCCGGATGGGTCTGCATGGATCATATGTGGGTGAGAGCCTGAGTGGTCACTTATTGCAAAGTTACCCGGCGGATTATCCGAAGCCCGATCTGGCATACGTGGGCCAGTATTGTGGATGAGAGTTGTCATCGGCCCCAAGGAACCATCTTTTTGCACACGCAACAGTGCAAAGTTCCCACCCGTATAGTTGGCTACCATAACGTATTTACCAGAGGGATGGACGCTCAGATGCGCCGGATCTGCCCCACCAGAAGAAACGGTATTCAGCTTTGTTAACGCGCCTGTGCCATGATCTACCGAAAAAGCCGTGACGGCTCCGGTGTTTTTTCCTTCAAAATCATTGATTTCGTTAACGGCGTAAAGAAAACGCTTATCCGGAGAAAATGCGATAAAAGAAGGGCTGGCAACATCTGTAAATGTATTCAGATGGTTGAGAGAACCTGTTTTACGGTTCATTTCAAAAACCGTAATGCCATCCCCATTGCCACCCGGCGGCCCGTGCTGCGTATAGCCGCCTACATAACATAAAATACGCTCTGGCGGTGGTGGCGTTGCGGCATCCTGTGTATCGGTTACAGGCGTGTTATCGTCCGCCCGCACATAGGCGCTTCCCAAAAAACCACACGCCAGACCACCCAGCCCGAAAGCACGACGCGAAAACGAGCCGCTCATAATCCTGTTTTTCTCCTTAATGCGCGTATGCTCAGGGCATCTTGCAGACAGGCCCCATTGGCGGGCCGGAATACCGTGTCCATGTCTGGGTTTCACCAAAAATGGGCAGGCCTAGATAACCGCGCAGTTTCAGCACACCAGACTGGGGAGACCAGATCCGAGCGTCATACTTATGGCCACTATCGGGATCCAGAATATTCCCTTCCCACTTGTTTTTTTCATCTTTCAGCGGACGAAAATCCGTTAGCATCAAGAGGTTACACTCGGTTTTTCCATCATGCCCCTTGGGAACATCCGTGCCATCGTAGCGTAAGCCAATCAATCGGCCACAAACAGTTTCCCCACATTTTTCTATCTTAAAAACGCCGTCATGGTCTTGGCTCAGCCAGTAACCCATCAGGCTGCTTTCATCCCCCAAGGCAACAGAATCTGCCATAGCAGGCTGAGAAATTGCAGGAAGCAGCGCGGCAGATATGCCTAATACGGACGAAAGAAAAAAAGCCCTAATTCCGGTTTGAGCGCCGCGCGCCATGAAGTTTTTCATGCTCTCTTTCTCCTTCGCCCAGCCCTGTTGCCAACATATAATTTTTACGTAACCGGCTGGTTTGCCCTGTTAATTTGGGCACCGTAACCCCTGCCTGCCACCCCCAACACTGTTCCGACAACCCAGAAAAATTAGCTGTCGGTCTTGCGTACCCACGGAAGCGGCAGCACATCAACCCCTTCATCTTCCAGCATTTCGCGCTCTGATGCCGTCATATCTCCATAGATACTGCGTTCTGGCGCTTCTCCATGATGAATACGCAGGGCTTCATCCGCAAAATTGGAACCCACGTTTTCGCAGTTTTCTTCCACCGCGGCTCTGATCTGGCGCAAAGCGCTTATCAGATTATCTGGCACTACGGGTTCTGACTGTTGCTGCGCAGGTGGCACTTCGGGTTGTTGTGGCATTGCTTCGGGTTTGGAAGGTTCCATTTGTTTCGGATGCGAGCGGCCCTTTACAATAGCGGGTGCCATAAGGGCCTGCTCTACCTTAGCCGTGCCACAAATGGCGCAGCTCAACAGGTTTTCCTGCTTCAGGCGTGCAAAAGCGGTGCTATCCCGATACCAGCCTTCAAACGTATGCCCATTTGCACAACAGAGCTGATAACAGATCATCCGCTTTTACCTCCTACCTTTCAGTTTTCACCCAAGCCCAGAGCTGCATCCAGCTTGCCTTGGCGCTCTAGTGACATCAGATCATCACATCCGCCCAAGCACCGATCTCCTACAAAAACCTGCGGTACAGTTGTGCTGCCACCAGAACGGCGGATGGCATCTTCACGTGCCTGCGTGCCACGAGGGGCGTTAATTTCCTTGAACGGCACCTTTTTGCGTTCCAGCAATGTAACGGCCCGCATGCAAAAAGGGCATCCCGGCTGCGTGTAAATTTCGATTTCAGGCATAAACATTTTCCTTCTGTGTTTTGGTAAGTCCGGTTTTTACACCGCACATCTATTCTGGAAGGTTTATATCAACTTCTGGCCGCGCAGGCACCAGCCCCGCCACTAAAAGACTGACATCCAGCACCCCGGCCTGCCTTAATGCCTGCACACAGGCCGTAGCTGTAGCGCCTGTTGTGAGCATATCATCCACCAACACAACAGAACGTCCGTGCAGTTTTTGCTGCCATTTGGGCCTAAATGTAATGGCGCTTTGCATTTCCTGCTGCCGTTCCTTGCGGGAAAATCCAGCTAATTTTGTTGTGGCGCGCGTACGCATAAGGACATCAGGCTGCACCTGTAAATGCTTTACGCGCGCCACTTCAGCCGCCAGCAGTGCCGCCTGATTGTAACGACGCCGGAGCAACCGCCACCTATGCACAGGCACGGGCACCAGCAACACATCTGGCCGCAGAATATCTTGCCCTATCTGCATCATACGTTGCGCCAGAAACCGAGCGTTTTCTGTTCTATCTGCATATTTTAGCTGTAAAATTAGATCTCTGGCGGCCGCCGTATAAACAAAAGCCGCCCGCGCATGTTGCCATGCAGGATGATGCTGCTCACACGCAGCGCACAACCCCGTATGCCCCAAACTTTCCTGCGAGGGCTGAGGCGCTGCACAAGCATCACAAAATGGGCGGCTAATTGATTGTAGGCGACCAAAGCAGGAAACGCAGCTTGCCCCCTGCTGCGCCACGTCTGCCCCACACAATATGCAACTTGGCGGATACAAAATATCCAACAAAACCGCGCCCAGTTTGCGTATTTTCACTTGCATTTCATGGGTTCACACAAAATTTCCCGGCCTCTATCCTTGGCAAACCGCAGGGAAGCACGCACATGTTCTAAAATGGATGTGCCCGTAATTTTTGATCGCAAAGCTGTAAGGCTGCACCGTGAACGTGCAGCCCGCACCCAGCACGCCACTGCCCCCATATTGGAAGCGGCAGCAGATATTCTGCTGGATCGGCTGGATGATGTCATGCGTTCATTTTCCAGCGCACTGGATATTGGGGGCCGGGGCATTATCTGCCAAGGGCTGAAACGCAGAAATATTCCAACCATTACCTGCGATCTTTCAGAAGCACAGGCACGTTGCGCATCCACCCCAAGCCTTTGCGCTGATGAAGAACGCCTCCCCTTTGCCCCCAGCAGTTTTGATCTGGTGATTGCCAGCCTGTCCCTCCATTGGGTGAATGATCTGCCGGGTTTATTCCACCAAATCCGCTCTATTCTGCGGCCTGATGGGCTCTTTTTGGCCAGTATTCCCATTTTACCTACGTTGCGACCTTTGCGGCAGGCGTTGGAAATGGCTGAACTGGCATTAAGCGATGGTGTTTCACCCCGCGTATCACCCTTACCCACGCAACAAAGCTGTGTCTCGTTACTTCAGCGGGCCGGGTTTGCGTTGCCAGTGGTGGATACAGAAACGCTGGAACTGCGTTACCGCTCCTTACGGGCATTGATGGCAGATTTACGCGCTGCGGGAGAAACCAATGCGCTTGCCCTACGCTCTCGCATCATTCCGCCACGCTTACTGTTTCCTGCCGCTGCGTATGAACTAGAGGATGAAAAAGCAGAAAGCTTCTGCATGCCATTGCATATGGCAATACTTGCTGCGTGGTCTCCCTCTGGCAATCAGCCGCAACCGCTTACACCGGGGCAATTTACACATTCGTTGCATGATGTGCTGCAACAGCAGCCCCATCCTTTAACCAAACCATAAGCAAACAGGTTTCTACCCGCCCGTAACGCTCATATGCCGTTGGGGGCCAGAAACATCAGCTTCCGATGCGCCAAGCAGGAAATCATGCCCTTTAGGTTTACGGGCGATAGCATCCTGAATAGCTTTTTCCAGTGCGACATCATTGGCGCCAGCCCGCATCAGACTGCGCAAATCTGCGCCATCCTCCTGCCCCAAGCAGGTATAAAGCCGACCTGTGCAGGACAACCGCACCCGGTTGCATGTTGCACAAAAATTATGGCTCATCGGGGTAATCAACCCCAACCTTCTGCCGGTTTCTCCCACTTGCAAGTAACGGGCCGGGCCGCCGGTAACATCCGGAATGGACGTAAGCGTCCAACGCTTGGATAAATCAGCTTTTACATCCAGCAATGGCAAATAGCGAGATGTGCGATCTTCCCCCGTATCTCCCATTGGCATGGTTTCAATCAGGCACAAATCTGCGCCTATTTCCCCACACCATGCCAGCAGCGTATCAAATTCATCATCATTCACACCGGCCATAGCAACGGTGTTGATACGCAGCGCCAGCCCGACATCTCGCGCTGCACGTATGCCTTCTAATGTAGCCGCCAATTTGCCCCGGCGGGTTATTTGCGCAAACCGGGCTTCATCCAATGTATCCAAACTTACATTCACACGCCGCACACCTGCATCAAACAAGGTTTGCGCATACTGGGCCAAGTGGCTGCCATTGGTTGTAAGAGTGAGCTCTTCCAACTGGCCCCGATTATCTGAATGCTTGAGCCATGTGCCCAGTTCCTGAAAAAACGGGCCAATATCACGGCGCACCAAAGGTTCTCCGCCTGTTATACGCAGGCGGCGCACACCGTGCCGCACAAACACACGGCATAGGCGCAACAGTTCATCGTAATCCAGAACATCTGAGCGCGGCAGAAATGTCATGCGTTCGGCCATGCAGTATGTGCACCGCATGTCGCACCGGTCTGTTACCGATACACGCAGGTAAGAAATCCGCCGCCCGGCAGGGTCCGTTAAAGAGGACAACATTGGTTCTCTATATCAGAAACCAACCCCACATAAAACGACAGTTTGAAGGTTGGTCACGGAAAAACACATTGCTTAGATAGCAAAGCGGGCAGCCCTGAAAGAACTGCCCGCTTTACATAACAACCTATACTAAAAACCTAGTGGCCAGAACTGTTGCCTGAAAAATCAGGGCGCGGCAGAGCAGAAAGCTCAAGTTGCTTCACCACAGCCTCCTTCAGACGCTCCAGACATGCTTCCGTCCGACCTTCTGCACGCGCAACCAGAACAGCCTGCGTATTGGAAGCTCGCAGCAGCCACCAGCCATCTGGAGTGTTTACGCGCACACCATCAATTTCGGAAATATCCGCACCTTGCTTACGCAGGCGTGCAGCGACTTCCTCCATCACCTTGAACTTGCGATGATCATCACACTCAAAACGCACTTCCGGAGTGGATGTGGTTTTGGGCAGAAACTCACGGAACACAGAAAGTGGTTCATCCATACGGGCAACAATATCCAGCACGCGCACACCGGCGTACAAGGCATCATCAAAGCCGTACCATTTATCTGCAAAGAAAATATGGCCAGACATTTCACCTGCCAGAGGTGAGCCCGTTTCCGCCATTTTGGATTTGATAAGCGAATGGCCGGTACGCCACATCAATGGCTTGCCACCAGCGCTTGCCACTTCATCAAACAGCACCTGGCTGGCCTTAACATCGGCAATAATGGTGGCCCCTGAATGAGCCTTCAGCACATCACGCGCCAGCAGAATAAGCAGTTGATCCCCCCACAGAATTCCGCCTGTGTTGTCCACCACGCCAATGCGGTCTGCATCACCATCAAATGCGATACCCAGATCAGCCTTATTTGCGCGCACAGTGGCAATAAGCTGTTCCAGATTTTTAACAACCGTTGGATCAGGATGATGCACGGGAAAAGTACCGTCAATTTTAGCGTTTAGCACAATGTGCTCGCCCGGCAGCTTTTTTACCAACATTTCCAGAACTTCACCGGCGGAGCTATTGCCGTTATCCCAGACAACTTTCAGCTTGCGCGGGCCGCCAACATAATCTTTTACAAGGCGCTCTACATATTCTTCACGAATATCTACATCGCCTACGGTGCCTTTTTCTTCTGGCACCACATCACCTTTGGCCGACAGATCACCCAGTTCCCGTATCTGGGCACCGAAGAATGGCTTGCCAGCCAAAGTTATTTTAAAGCCGTTGTGATCAGGCGGATTATGACTGCCTGTTACCATAACGGCGCCATCGGCCTTAAGAATAACAGACCCATAATACAACATGGGTGTGGGGCCTCGCCCCACACGCACCACATCCAGCCCGCATGCTACGGCACCGCGCACCAGCGCTTCTTCCAATAAAGGAGAAGACAGGCGACCATCATAGCCCACAACCAATGTTTTGCCGCCACTGCGGCGCACAACACTGCCAAAAGTGCGGCCAATGGCAAACGCATCATCGGTTGAAAGGGTTTTACCGACAATTCCGCGAATATCGTATTCACGCAGGCTGGTAGCTTCAAACCTATGTGTAAAAGACATTAGGCTCTATCTGTGTATTTTTTCAAAAACGCCTTTACGCCATCAGCGAGATCCGGTCGTTCCAGAGCAAAAGCAACCTGCGCTTCAAGGAAGCCAAGCTTATTGCCGCAATCAAAGCGGGTGCCTTCATACCGCAGGCCGTGGAAAGGCACCTGCCCAATGGTTTTTGCCATGGCATCTGTCAACTGCACTTCACCGCCAGCGCCTTTTTCCAGCTTAGCAAGATACGGCATAACTTCTGGGGTCAGCACATAGCGGCCAATGATGGACAAGTTGGAAGGCGCGTCTTCTGGCTTTGGTTTTTCAACCAAACCTTTTACTTCCACAAGGTGGCCATCATCCTTGCCGGTATCCAGAATACCGTAACGGTTTGTTTGTTCACGCGGTACTTCTGTAACCGCTACAACGCTACCGCCTGTTTCATTATACGCATCGGCCAACTGCTTTAGGCAGCCTTTGCCGGGTGCGGCCTGCACAACATCATCGGGCAGCAGGATAGCAAACGGGTCATCCCCAATAAAGGAGCGTGCACACCAGATAGCATGCCCAAGGCCCAGCGGTTCTTGCTGACGCACGGCAATAAGAGAACCTGCCTCAATAGAGCTGGGCTCCAATGCTTTCAGGCAGTCAAGCTTATGGCGCTCTCTCAGCGTATCTTCCAGCTCATAAGCAATATCGAAGTAATCAATAAGAGAGTCCTTACCACGGCCTGTAATCAGGCAGAACTCTTCAATCCCGGCTTCACGCGCTTCATCAATCGCATACTGGATCAGCGGCCTGTCAACAACAGGCAGCATTTCCTTTGGCATGGCCTTGGTTGCGGGCAGAAAGCGCGTTCCCAATCCCGCAACAGGCAGGACTGCTTTACGTAAAGGCTTGGGTTTGGACACGAATACAACACCTTAAAAAACGGGTTAAACCTCAACCACTAGAACCACCCTGCCCGCAGGAACCCCCTGCCAACAACACGGCTCTGAAGAATGCAGAAAAACCCACCCAACGCGCAAAAACGCGTGTGCGTGTTTTAGGCCACACTCTACATGGCTTTTATTTTACACATCTAAAACCATGCGCCTATTCTAAAAACCGGAAAAGAGAGGCGTGAATATGACAATTCATGCACAAAAATGCAGAATTATACTCTGGCAGAACAGCTATGCACCCAACAGACAGAAAACTCTGCTGTATTTTATTGCTCTGATTTAATTTTGTTTTTGAAGAAATGTGGTGCGGCCGAGAAGACTCGAACTTCCACGGGGTATTCCCCCACAAGCACCTCAAGCTTGCGCGTCTACCATTCCGCCACGGCCGCACGTGACAATCGGCACCAGAAGAGCGATACCGTTGGTGAACAGCCCTATAGCCGAAGCAGGAACGTGCGGCAATGACAAAAGAACAGATTTTATGGGAAATCAGTAAAAAACTGGTTCCATACCCTCAGGCACTCAGCCGCATGGAAAGCATGGCCCGCAGCATACGTGCGGGAGAAACCGCAGAACGCGTGTGGTTGCTGGAACATCCACCGCTTTACACTTCAGGCACATCCGCCAAAGCAGAAGACCTTTTTAACCCTGCAAACTACCCCACGTATCACGCAGGCCGCGGCGGGCAATGGACATATCATGGCCCCGGGCAAAGGACTGCTTATGTGATGCTGGATCTACAACACCCCCACGGCCCCGTGCCGGGGAGAGACCTGCGGGCTTATGTGCATGCGCTGGAATCGTGGGTAATTGGCGCATTGGCTCATTTTGGCATTCATGGTGAAGTGCGCGAAGGCCGCGTGGGCGTATGGGTAACAGACCCCAAAACCGGGAATGAGGAAAAAATTGCCGCTATTGGGGTTCGTGTTTCCCGCTGGGTAAGCTGGCATGGCGTTGCCATTAACCTAGACCCCAACATGGCGGATTTTGAGGGCATTGTGCCCTGCGGGATCAGAGAATTTGGCGTAACCAGCTTTCGCAGGCTAGGACTTTCCACCACCATGCAGGAGCTGGATCACGCGCTGGCCCAATCCTGGGCCAACACATTTGGCAGCGTACCTTCCGCCTTGCAGGAAGTGGCCGTTACACAGGATCCAGACTGATGGAAATAACATGCCTGCGTTCATCCACAATCTGGATGGAGGAGAGCGCAAGCCTGTTTGCCACATCATGAAAAACCAGCGTGACCAACCCCTGTGAAGGATTATCCGTGCGTGTGAGCGAAAGCTGCAACACGCCGGGTTGTTTTTGCACGTTGGTAACAGTCACCTCACCAGACAACACAACAGGGTTGCCCATAAGCAACCCCAGCGGGTTATGGGCCAGACCAATACGGGTTTGAGAGCCCTGCTGGGCATCGGTAAACACAGCATGATGGCCAGAAGCCCGAAGCTCCATTTCATGCGGTGCCGTATAGTGCATGTATAACGATCCGGGCTTATAGGTAATTAACCCACCCCCACGGCTGCCATTGGCCCATGTTTGAAGAAACGGGGTGTTTTCCAGATCCACAGTACGGAAATAATTTTCTACGCGCGCAACATCGGCATTTTTTACGCCAGATGTACCCTGCATGGCCTGTCCCGCGCAGGCTGCCAACGCCAGAGGGGCCAGCAAGGCAAATGCGCGTCGGTTTAATTTTAAGCCTTTGCGCATTATGCCAC
The DNA here is from genome assembly GCF_008704325.1 of Acetobacter sp. DmW_125128. NCBI lineage: Bacteria > Pseudomonadati > Pseudomonadota > Alphaproteobacteria > Acetobacterales > Acetobacteraceae > Acetobacter > Acetobacter sp. DmW_125128. The sequence continues at coordinate 96,488 of NZ_VHOP01000018.1, forward strand.
CTTCTCGGATTCCTGCGGTGTACGCAGGGTAAGAGCCAGCGCATGCAAACCGCTGGAAAATTCCGGGGCTAAAGCTTCATGCACCATGCGGGAGCGATTCACGCGGTTCACGCCTTCAAAAGCAGCAGAAACCATAAGCACCCGAAAATGCGTTTCCGTGGCGCCTGCCTCTGGACCGCGGACCATGGCTTTATGATGTGCGTGGCGGTGGCTTTCATCCTCAATTTCCAACACAATGGGGTTGAATGTTTTTTCCAGAACATTACGAACCCGCTGCATACGCACACCTTCTGCCTTGGAAAGAGCCGAAGAATCTGAAAGACTGGTCATATCCCTGTTTACCTCTTGCTACAGATGCTTTTGCACCGCACATAACGCTAAATGATTAAACGTAGGAACACCCGCCCCCGCGCGTTCGATCCTGATCCTGATGCACCAGCACGTTGCTGTGACATGCCGAGCTGTCAGGAACAGGCTGGTTACCGTGCCCCTCGCTCGCGCGATGCGCTGAACCAGTATTACTGGTTCTGCCTCAACCATGTTCGGGAATATAATGCGCGGTGGGATTATTATAAAGGCATGAGCCCTGGCCAGATTGAAGCGCATCTGCGCGCAGATATCGGGTGGGACCGACCAACATGGGCTTTTGGCCAAAGCGCCAAAGGTGCAAAGCGCGCTACACCCAATGAAGAGGATATTCTAGACCCGCTGGATATTCTGGGCCAGAACCGCCGCTCCCGTGCGGAGCGCGCACGGGCGCAGGCTTATCAGGAGCGCACATCCGCCCCTGCGGCATTGCGGGAACCTTTGGCAATTCTGGGGCTTTCTTGGCCTGTCAGTATGGAAGAAGCCAAAAGCCATTACCGGGCATTGGCGCGCAAACACCATCCGGACACCAATAACGGAGACCGGAATGCCGAAGAACGGCTTAAAAAAATCAATGTTGCCTTCACGATTGTGAAGACCCATCTCTTAACCGAAAGCCTCGAAAAAGCGCTGTAATGATGTATGCTGCATTTTAAGGCATCATATATTTTCGGTTGCTTTGCCTTTTTTCTTTCCTGTCAGACAAAGAGCGCAGACATATAGCCATGACGGATATTTCCAGCCAGTCCAACGCTTCCGAACTCCCGCCCATTTCAGCCATTTCTGTACCAGATATGGAAGTAAGTGTGCGTGATGTGTTCGGCCTTGATTCTGACATGAAGGTGCCTGCCTTTTCCATTCGCACAGAACATGTGCCAGAAGTGGATAAAGCTTATCTGTTCGACCACGATACCACGCTGGCCATTCTGGCAGGCTTTGCCTTCAACCGCCGCGTGATGGTGCAGGGCTTCCATGGCACCGGCAAATCCTCCCACATTGAACAGATTGCCGCACGCCTGAACTGGCCGTGCATTCGCATCAATCTGGACAGCCACATTTCGCGCATTGATCTGATTGGCAAGGACGCCATTGTGGTGAAGGACGGCCAGCAGATTACCGAATTTCAGGAAGGCCTGCTGCCGTGGTGCCTTCAGCGCCCCTGCGCACTGGTGTTTGATGAATACGATGCAGGCCGCGCTGATGTGATGTTTGTGATCCAGCGCGTGCTGGAAGTAGAAGGCAAACTGACCCTTCTAGACCAAAACCGCGTGATCTCCCCCAACCCGTTCTTCCGCCTGTTTGCCACGGCCAACACCGTTGGGCTGGGTGATACAACCGGGCTGTATCACGGCACGCAGCAGATCAACCAAGCCCAGATGGATAGGTGGAATATTGTCACCTCCCTAAACTATCTGCCGCACCAGCAGGAAGTGGGTATTGTATGCGCGCGTCTGGGCATTGCAGAAGATGACAAAGCCACACGTGATAAAATTGATAACATGGTGGCGCTAGCAGCCCTCACCCGCTCCGGCTTTATGGCGGGAGACCTCTCCACCGTTATGTCTCCACGTGGGGTTATTGCCTGGGCGGAAAATGACCGCATCTTCAAAGATGTGGCCTTTGCCTTCCGCGTCACCTTCCTGAACAAGTGTGATGAAGCCGAACGCGGCATGGTAGCGGAATATTATCAGCGCTGCTTCAATGCCAGCCCGCTGCCCGGCCGCACTGCCTGAATCGGATTTCTTCATGGCTGATCGCACCAAAGGCCCGTCTGCTCCCAATACACCGTCTCTCTCTCGGGAGCAGGCGGAAAAACGGGCAGACACTTTCAAACAGGCCACATCTGCCGCTTTACGCGCCATAGGCGGACAAAAAGAGGCAGATGTTTCCTTCCACAGTGGCAACATGCCGCTGGCCCCGATCAGCCTTGGGGAAAAAGTGCGGCTCCAATCTCCCTCTCTCAATCTGAGTGAGGAAGAAAGGAAGCGCATTCGTGGCGCAGCAGATGCACAGGCGCTGCGCCTGAAACACCATGACTTTGCCCTGCACGCTGCCCGCCAACCAGCCGAAACGCAGGCGCGTGATGTGTATGATGCGCTGGAGCAAGCTAGAATCGAATCTGTAGGCGCGCGCCACATGAAAGGCGTGGCGGCCAACCTGCGGCATCGGCTTGAACAAGATATACGTGTATCCGGGCTAGATCGGATGACAGAGGCCTCTCAGCTTTCCCCTGTGGTTGGGCTGGAACTGCTGGCGCGTGAAAAACTGACAGGCCAACCAGTTCCTGAACCTGCGCAGGCCATTTTAGAAAAATGGAAGCAGACGCTGCCACCCAACGCGTTAAGCGCCTTGGATGAAATGGCAAAGCACCAGACGGATCAGGCCGCATATGCACGCGCCAGCCGTCAACTTATGGCTGCCTGCGCCCTGACAGAAGATGACACGGCATCTGAAGACATGGATGCCAACAACGATTCTTCCCAAGCTGCCGATTCGCAAGATGATTCAAACCCACCACCTCCAGATCAGGAAGAAAATACATCTCCTCAACAGGAGGAGCAGGAAGAGGAAATCTCTCAACCTCAACTGATGGCAGGCAGTAGCGAATCTTCTTCAGAATTTGCAGAAGAAGAACGTGATGCCAGCATGGGAGAAGGTACGGGGGAAGCCGCAGGCCCCGGCCGCCAGCCGGAAAATGAACCCGGCCTGACAGCCAGAGGCTACCACCCCTACACCACCCAGTTTGATGAAGAAATTCGCGCAGAAGAACTGTGTGATCCAGAAGAACTCTCTCGCCTGCGGCACCAGCTTGATCTGCAATTAGCCACCTTGCATGGTGTGGTATCTCGGCTTGCCAACCGGCTCCAGCGCCGTTTGATGGCGCAGCAAACCCGCTCTTGGTCTTTCGATCTGGAAGAAGGCATTCTGGATGCAGGCCGCCTGTCCCGCATTGTGGTCAACCCCATGCTCTCCCTATCCTATAAGCAGGAAAAGGATACGGAATTCCGCGATACGGTTGTAACCCTGCTGATTGATAATTCCGGCTCCATGCGCGGACGGCCTATTTCTGTTGCCGCATCGTGCGGGGATATTCTGGCCCGCACGCTGGAACGCTGCGGCGTAAAAGTGGAAATTCTGGGCTTTACCACTCGCGCATGGAAAGGTGGCCAAAGCCGGGAACTCTGGTTGCAAAACGGCAAGCCGCCTGAACCGGGCCGCCTGAATGATTTGCGCCACATTATCTATAAATCAGCAGATATGCCGTGGCGGCGTGCGCGCACCAATCTGGGCCTGATGCTGCGTGAAGGCCTGCTAAAAGAAAACATAGATGGTGAAGCCCTGCTTTGGGCATGGAATCGCATTAAAAACCGGCAGGAAGCCCGTAAGATTTTGATGGTGATTTCAGATGGCGCACCGGTGGATGACAGCACACTTTCCGTCAATCCGGCGTCCTATTTGGAAGACCACCTGCGCGCTGTTATCGATATGATCGAAAACCGTAGCCCGGTGGAACTCACTGCCATTGGTATTGGGCACGATGTTACCCGCTATTACCAAAAAGCCGTTACCATTACAGATGCGGAGGAACTGGGGGGAACTATGCTCCAGTCCCTTTCCGCTCTGTTTGAAGAAAAACGCCGGCCGCGCAAACGCGCACGTTAAGGAAGAACGCGCCGCCTGCCCGGCTTTGGTTTAGGCCAGCGGGCGGCCCAAACGGGCTTGCGCCAGATCTACCAAGCCAGCCAGCATGATATCTGCATCTTCCTTGGTAGTGCGGTGGTTTACAATAGCCGCACGAATAGCCAACTTGCCGTAAATGCGCGTGGTAGATGGCGCGGCAATGCCACTTTCCTGAAGATCCTTCACCAGTTCCACATTAAGCGTATCCAGATCATCCACATCAGGCACATCCACCCGAAAACACACAATATTCAGTGTTACCGGAGCCAGCAACGTAAGGCCGGGCGTATCCGCCACGCGGGATGCCAGATACTGCGCCACCGTGCAGGATTGCGCCACCACATTGCCCAGCCCTTGGGTGCCAAACCCCGCCAGCGTGAACCATACCTTAAGCGCACGAAAGCCGCGTGAAAGATCTGGCCCCAAATCACAAAACCACGGGGCATCCGCCGCCAACCCACGATCCTCGCGTGAGAGATAGGCTAAGGACTGTGCAAAGGTTGCCGCTTGCCGCCCCTGTTCACGCACCAACACGCAGCCTGCATCGTAAGGTACCTGTGCCCATTTATGAAAATCGAAGGCAAGGCTATCGGCTCGCTCCAGCCCCTTGAGTAATGGCGCATAGTCTGGCGCCAACTGCGCCAACGCCCCAAATGCGCCATCTACATGAAACCAGAGCTTTTCGGCCTTTGCGTAATCTGCCAGATCGTCCAGCGGGTCCACACTCCCGGTATCTACAGTGCCTGCCGTGCCGACAACCAGAAAAGGCTCGTATCCATCTGCCCTATCCTGCGCCACCATGCGGCGTAGCGCCTGCATATCCATACGGAATGCGGCATCTACTGGCACGCGGCGCAGGGCCTTCATGCCCAATCCGGCCATATCAAATGCCCGGGCTACACAACCATGTGCCGTTTGTGCGGCGTATCCTACCAGCTTACGGCCTGCCACACCTTGCTCGCGCAAATCCGTACCATCTGGCACTGCGCGGCTGGCCGTAAGAATGGCAATAAAATTGGCCATGGAAGAACCGGTTACCAACACACCGCTGGTAGTATCCGGAAAGCCGAACATTTCCGCTGCCCAGCGGATAACCATGCGTTCCACTTCTACTGGTGCATGGTTGCGCCCACCCAGATTGGCATTTAGGCCCGCAGCCAACATTTCTGCCAGCATGCCCTGCGCCGTGCCGCCGCCATGCACCCACCCCATAAAACGTGGGTGCCGATTACCGACAGCATAAGGCTGAACTGTATTGGCAAACTGCTCATACAGCCCTTCAAGCGCCTGTGCGCTTTGGGGTAAAGAAGCCTGCTTAAAATTCTGCCGCAATGTATCTGGCATAGGCTGCCACACGGGGCCTTTTGCCACGTTTTTTATGGACTCAAGCATGTCGTCCAACATGCGGTGGCCTAGTGTGCGCAATTCTTCCCAGTTTTCTGGATCTAACCCGGCCACTTCTGTTTTCTCCAATATCCGTATTCAGGATGCGTGACGTATCTCTGGCTTTTGCTCATGCTGTTCTGCCTGCTGTGTCATACGGGCAAAACGGCGGGCCAGAACAGCGCACACAAAAAGCTGGATCTGGTGATACATCATAAGTGGGAGAACAATCATCCCCACCGATGCAGGCGGGAACAGCACGTTGGCCATAGGCACCCCAGATGCCAGCGTTTTTTTGGAGCCACAGAACACCACTGCAATTTCATCTTTAAGTGGCAGGCCAAAAGCACGACCGGCAAAAATGGTAATACCCAGCACAACAAACAGCAACACAGCATCCACCAGCGCAATCACGCCCATTTCTGTTACCGGTAGCTTGTGCCACAGCCCTTGCATAACGGCATCACTGAACGCTGCATACACCACCACCAGCACAGAGCCTCGGTCTGAAAAAGACAGAAGTTTTTTATTGCGGTGCGCCCACGGGCCAAGCCACGGTTGCAACACCTGCCCCAAAATAAACGGCAGCAAAAGCTGGTAAACAATATCCAGCGGGTTACCGGCCGCGCCCCCATGCTTGCTCAGAATCAGCCCCACCAAAACGGGCGTAATAAAAATACCCAGAACATTGGAGGCCGTGGCCGCACACACCGCCGCAGGCACATTGCCCCCGCCAATGGATGTAAAGGCAATGGAAGACTGTACCGTAGAAGGCAGGCAGCACAAAAACAGCACGCCCATCCAGATTTCAGGCTGCATCAGGTTGGGCAGCAGCGCATGGCCCAATAGCCCCAGCAGAGGGAACAACACAAAGGTGCAGCACAAAATAAGCAGGTGCAGCTTCCACGCAACCAAGCCATCCACCACAGCTTTGCGAGAAAGCCTTGCTCCTTGCAAAAAAAACATTAGGGCAATCAGGCTAATGGAAAGCCACCTAAAAACCGGCACAGCTACCCCATGACAGGGAAAGAACGTTGCCAGCAGCACAGCACTGACCAACCCCATTAAAAAAGGGTCCATTTTCAAAAACCGCACGCGCCTGCCCTTTCGTTTTTCTTTCTGGCTTCTTTCTGGTTGCCTGCCTGTTTTACTTACGGCACCCTTTGGTTGAAATGAAGCAGTATACTTTCCTGTCCCTCTCCGTTCTCGGTGCTGTGAGCATTTATGCCACAGTTACTGCGGCTCCGGCTTTTGCGGCCCCTCCTTCTGGCTGCGCGGTGGTTTCCCGCGCTTCTGGGCAGGAAACGGCGCAAGGCGTTACCTACCAGAATCTGGTGTTACGCACGCCAGACGGTGGCACAACCTTTAAGGCTGGCCACTTAACCCTGCATGGTTCTGGCGAAACGCCTGAAGCCACGCATGATCTGGCAGATGCGGCCTCTCTGCTCCTGATGTCCGCCATGACGGGGCATCACAATGCCGCGTGCACAGATTGGCTGAACACACAGGGCAAACGCGTGTTGGCAGGCCTGCAGGCCGGTAAAAGCTATGATCTAACATGGCAAAACGCCACGCTGGCGCACGGGGCTGCACAGGTAACTGTTAATACCGCGCGCTATCAGATGCAGGGCGGCAGTGCGACGGCTTCGGCATCATTGGGGATGGATGGAGTAAGCTTCCATAACGTTGCCAATCAGGATCTGCTACCCACAGCAGCCCATGCCACGTTCTCGCTTCCTGCTGCGGAAGTGCCCGCCCTTATGAGCGCCATTGGTGGCCGCAGTGCCAGCGCTCCGGCTGTGCATGCCACCATTTCCAGCTTTGATGCCACACAGGGTGAGGCTTCTTTGCACGGCAATGGTGTGGCAACGCTGACAGGCAATGTGAACAACACATCAGCCTCTGGGCATCTGGAAATTACCAATCTGGAAACACTTATTGATAAGGCCCGCACCGCCAAACAGATGAAGCTGGCCGCAGGCATGGTTGTGGCCCGTTTGGTCAGCCACAAACATGGTGAACAGAATACGTGGGATACAAAATGGGAAAGCGGCGTACTCACCGTAAATGGCTTCCCCATTCCGCTTAAATAAGCAAACGCGCCGGAGGGGATGCTTTTAAACCCCTCCGGCTCTCTGGGTCTTGTTAGGCCATTTCCATTACTTTTTCGCACATACCAGCCAGATCTTTCAAAACACGCCGGGCCAGATCTATGCGCTGCACGTTCGTCAGTTCGCGCACAACCGCCATTTTATGGTCTGGGCGTAGGCGGACTGTGCCATCCTTCCATTTCCCCATCCACTGCACCAACCCTGCCGGGTTGCGGAAGGTGTTGTTACGGAATTGCAGTACCATGCCTTTAGGGCCAGCCTCTACACGCTCTACCCCGGCCTGACGGCACAGGCGCTTAAGCTCTACAATATCCAGAAGGTTTTTTACCTCCGGCGGCAGAGAACCAAAGCGATCTATCAGCTCGGCTTCCATGGCTTCCAGTTCCGCATCGGATGCCAGCGCGCTGATGCGGCGGTAGAGCCCAAGTCGGACGGGCAGATCGGTTACATATTCATCTGGGATCAATACGGGCAGACCCATGACAATATTGGGCGTCCAATCCCGATCTTCTGCGGCACGACGATTTTTATCTGAGCGCAGGTCGGCCACAGCATCTTCCAGCATCTGCTGGTACAGTTCGATCCCCACTTCACGCACATGGCCGGATTGTTGATCACCCAACAAATTACCCGCGCCACGCAAATCCAGATCGTGCGAGGCCAGCGTAAAGCCAGCACCCAGCGTATCCAGCGTTTGCATTACTTCCAGCCGCTTTTCCGCAGAAGCTGAAAGCACATGTGTTTGAGGCCATGTAAGGTAAGCATAACCTCGTTGCTTGCCACGCCCCACACGCCCGCGCAGCTGGTAAAGCTGCCCAAGGCCAAACATGTCCGCCCTATGGATAATCAGCGTATTCACTGCGGGCATATCCAGCCCACTTTCCACAATATTGGTGGAGAGCAGAATATCGTATTTGCCGTCTGAAAACTCGGTCATCACCCGTTCCAGTTCGGTGGCGGAAAGGCGGCCATGTGCCTGTATCAGCCTGGCATCGGGCACAATAGCCGTAAGCCGTTCGGCCAGCCTGTCCAGATCCTCAATACGCGGGGCCACGCAGAAAATCTGCCCACCACGGAAGCGTTCGCGCTGGATGGCCTCCCTTATCACCACGCTATCAAACGGCATGATGAAAGTGCGCACCGCCAGCCTGTCTGTTGGTGGGGTGGCAATCAGGCTCATTTCCCTCACGCCGGAAAGCGAGAGTTGGAGCGTACGCGGCAAAGGTGTGGCGGAAAGTGTAAGCACATGCACATCTTCACGCAGGGCTTTCAGCTTTTCCTTATGAGACACGCCAAAGTGCTGTTCTTCATCAATAATCAGCAGTTCGAGCGAGGCAAACTGAACCGTTTTGGCCAGCAGTGCATGCGTACCAATAACAATGTTCACGCTTCCATCTGCAATGCCCTTACGCACTGCTGTTGCTTCCTTACCCGTTACCATGCGGGAAAGTTGCGCCACCTTGATGGGAAAGCCCTCAAACCGTGCGGCAAAGGTGCGATAATGCTGCCGCGCCAACAAAGTGGTGGGCACCACAACAGCCACCTGCCCGCCAGACATGGCCGCCACAAACGCCGCGCGCAATGCTACCTCGGTTTTACCAAAGCCGACATCACCACACACCAGCCGATCCATTGGTCGGCCGGAGGACATATCTTCCAGCACATCAGCAATAGCGCGTGCCTGATCATCCGTTTCTACAAATGGGAAGCGGGCACAGAACTCATCCCACTGCCCCTCCGGCGGAACCAGTTCTGGCGCTTCCTTCAACGCCCGCATGGCGGCGGTTCTGATAAGCTCACCCGCCATATCGCGGATGCGCTTTTTCATTTGCGATTTACGGTTCTGCCATGCCGTGCCGCCCAGCTTATCCAGCGCAACACCAGCTTGGTCTGATCCAAAGCGGCTAAGCAGTTCAATGTTCTCTACAGGCAGGTAGAGTTTCTGTCCGCCATCATACAGCAGGCGCAAGCAATCATGCGGGGCTACGCCTACACTTACTGTTTCCAGACCATCGTAACGGCCTATCCCGTAATCCTGATGCACCACCAGATCACCGGCTGAAAGTTCACTGGCTTCGGCAATCAGTTCATCAGCACGACGGCGACGGCGCGGTGGACGACCAATACGTTCACCTAACAGATCCTGTTCAGAAACAAACGCCAGATCATCCGCAACAAAGCCGCGTTCCAAACCAAGGGTCAGCAAACCAACCGGGCCGGGTTTGGCTTTGTGGGCCTGCTCCCATGTCTCATATGTTTGGGTGGGTACGCCGTGCTCTCGCAGTAATGTGGCAATGCGCTCGCGCGAGCCTTTGGTCCATGCGGCTACAAAAGCGCGGCGCTTAACCTGCGCCCATTCCTTTACCTGATCCCCCAAGAGCGTAAACACCTGCTCACGCTGGGCACCGGGTACAATTTTGGAAAACATCTTGCCCGGACGGCCACCTACATCCACACCTCCGGCGCCCTCGGGTTGTGCATAGGGGCTAAATGCCACCACAGGCACACGAGCCAAGCTGGCATCCCACCCTTTTTCATCCAGATAGAGCAAATGCGGAGGCAGCGGACGGTAAGGTATTTCCCCTTCCCGCACAGGTTGGCGGCGGGCCTGATAGTGATCTTCTATCATTTCCAACCGGGCTTTAAGCACATCCTCTGCCTGATGTTCGAGTGAAACAGCCACATCGGGTAGATAATCGAACAGCGTTTCTAAATGATCATGGAACAAAGGCAGCCAGTGCTCGATGCCCGGATGCCTGCGCCCGTCTGAAATATGTTCATAAAGTGGGTCAGACGTTGCTGCGGGGCCAAAGGCATCACGCCAGCCAGTGCGGAAGCGTGAAATGCTTTCCTTATCCAATGAGAATTCGGAAACAGGGCAAAGTGTCAGCCCATCGCGCTTAGCGGTAGAACGCTGGGAACCGGGATCAAACGCCCGGATGTTCTCAACTTCATCGCCAAACAGATCAAGCCGCAGGGGTTCACCCGCCCCGGCGGGGTACAAATCAAAAATACCGCCACGGGTTGCAAACTCCCCGGCTTCCATCACGGTATCCGTGCGGGTGTAACCATTGGCGATCAGCAACTCGATCAGAAAGCCCTGATCCAGACTTTCCCCCGTGCGAATAGAAAGGGATTGCCCCTCAAACGTTTTACGTGGGGCAACACGTTGCACCACGGCGTTCACCGTAGCCAGCACAAGCCGTGGGCGACCTTTTGCGGGTTCCAGCAAGCGCGTAAGGGTGGAAACACGCTCAGCCACAATGGAAGGGTTGGGAGAAACCCTGTCATACGGCAGGCAATCCCATGCGGGAAAACGCAGCACTTCCACATCAGGCGCGACAAAGGCCAGCATATCATTCAGGCGGGCCATAGCGGCATCATTTCGCGCAATATGCAGCACGGGGCCTTTATGATCCCGCGCACGGCGGCCCAGCAAAAGGGCATCATACCCTTCTGGCACGCCCCATACGGTTGCTATCCGCTTTTGTGCGCCTGTTTGTGCTGTCATCCTGGTATCCGCCTGTTCTGCTTAAATACGCAAACCCCGCAAGCCGCCAGCATGCCTGTGCCGGAGCCTGAAGGGTTTATACTAACCGCCGCGCCTGATACGGCTATCTTCCACCATACGGCGTAACATGGGGGTGGCTTTCTCTTCCGGCAATGGCAGGCGGCCAAACAGCCAGTCTGTTAGTTCCGGATCTGGCATTTCCAGAATGTTTTCCATGTCCGTCAGTTCTTCTGCCGTCATGGTATCTGCATTGGCTTCTACAAAGCCGCCAATCAGAATATCTGTTTCAAACGTGCCCCGATGGTTGGCACGGAACTTCAGCCGCCGCCTGCGGGCAGCCAGATTATCTTCCGCCACGCCAGATGCGCTGGAGGAAGATGAGGGAGAAACTGTAAAATTGTCTTGCATGGCGCTGGTATCCTATACCGTTGCTAAACCTGTCTGTCAGCCTGCCAAACAGAGGCTTGTGTATCGCTTGTGTCCAGTCCCCTTTCCTTCACATCCTCTTCGGCTACAGGGCAAGATGGCAATTCTGCCCTAGCCCCATTACTGGCCCCGCTTGAAAGCCTGCCCGGCATTAGCACCGCACGTGCCAAGCTGCTGGGCCGCATTGCGGGCGGGCGCAGGGTGATAGACCTGCTGTTCTGCCTGCCCGAAAGCATTACAGACCGCAGGCTGCGCCCCACATTGGCGCAACTCAGGCCCGATACAATCGCAACCGTTACAGGCGTGGTGCAGGATATTCGCAGCCCCGCCCCACGCACCCGCCAACCGTGGCGCGTGATGATTGATGATGCCACCAGTGTACTGGAAGTTGCCTTCTTTTCCCCTTGGCAGGCCAAGCAGGTTGTAAAGGGAGAAAGTATTGCCCTTTCTGGCAAGGTTGAACGTTTTGGTGATAAACTCACCATCACGTCCCCCGATTATCTGGTGCCTGCAAACCAGATAGAGCGCATTCCGCTGCTAGACCCCGTTTGGCCCCTTACGGCTGGATTGTTTACCGGGCAGGTGCGCATGGCTATGGCCGCCGCTCTGCGCCTTTTGCCGCCTACCCTGCCTGAATGGCACGATAAAGCGCTTATCATGCAAAAAAACTGGCCCGATTTTGCCACAGCTCTAAGCTGGATGCACTTTCCAGACACCATTCCAGATAGCGCACAAGGTGATACATGGCACGGCAGCCGCACGCGTGCGCAGGCTCGCTTAGCGTGTGATGAACTGCTGGCAGACCAATTAGCCATGCGCATTGCCCAGCAGGCATCCCGCGCCCGGCCCGGCCGGAGCCTGAATGGTGATGGCACCTTACAAAAGCAGGCACTCGCCAGCTTTGGGCATGAGCTTACTTACGGCCAAAAACACGTTCTGCGCGAGATTGAAGCCGATATGGCTACTCCGCACTGTATGAGCCGCCTTTTGCAGGGTGATGTGGGTGCGGGCAAAACGCTTGTGGCTCTTATGGCTATGCTGCGTGCAGTAGAAGCTGGCACCCAAGCCGCCCTTATGGCCCCTACGGAAATTTTGGCCCGCCAGCATGCGGCTACGTTCCGGCGCCTCTCCCCCGTGCCGGTGGCGTTTTTATCCAGCTCTGTCAAAGGCAAGGCGCGCAAACAAACCTTGCAGGATATAGCAGATGGCACTGCCAAGCTGGTGGTCGGCACCCACGCACTTGTGCAGGACGGTGTAAAATTTGCTGATCTAGGTCTGGCCGTTATTGATGAGCAGCACCGCTTTGGGGTCGATCAACGTCTGGCCTTGGTAGAAAAAGGCCATGAGACCGATATGCTGGTAATGACAGCAACCCCTATCCCCCGCACGCTGTTGCTTACCCGGTTTGGGGAAATGCAGATCAGCCGGTTGGAAGGCAAACCCGCAGGCCGCAAGCCTGTGCGCACATCCCTGCACAGCCTTGGTAATTTTGAAGATGTGCTGGCAGGCATTGGTCGCGCTCTAGATAAAGGCGCACAGATTTTTTGGGTATGCCCGCTGGTTTCTGAAAGTGAAGCCATGGATCTGGCCGCTGCCGAGGCCCGCCATGCAGCTTTGGTTGAACGGTTTGGAGATAAAATTGGGCTGGCACATGGGCAGCAAGATGCCAACGTGCGCGAAGAAGTGCTGCAAGCCTTTTCCAATGGTGAAACCCGCATGCTCGTGGCCACCACCGTCATTGAAGTCGGTGTGGATGTGCCTTCCGCCACCATTATGGTGATCGAACATGCAGAACGCTTTGGCTTGGCGCAGTTACACCAGCTCCGTGGCCGCGTGGGACGTGGGGCGGATGCCTCCTTCTGCCTTATGCTGCATGATGAAGGCTTGGGCCTTACGGCGCGCCGTCGGCTTTCCTGCCTGAAGGAAACAGAAGACGGCTTTCTTATTGCAGATGAGGATTTCCGCCTGCGCGGCGGAGGGGAGGCAACAGGCCGCCGCCAATCCGGCCTGCCTGATTACCGTATGGCACCGGAAATGCTGGTGGATATGCTGTTAGACACCGCACATGAGGAAGCCACGGAGATTCTACCAGATGGACCACCCACCAGCACACCAGAAAAGAACTTGCGAGTAGCAGCCCGTATTTTGCTGGCGCTGTTTAATAAAACCGATGCCGCACGCATTTTTAGCGGCGGCTAAACGGGTGTGCTTTAGCCCTCTACGGCAGCCAGCCACGCCTTAACCTGCCCTTCTGGGTCTGGCTGGCGAATAAAGGCCGATACAGCAGAAACGCTATCGGCCCCGGCTTCAATACACGCCCAAGCACGTTCCAGCGTAATACCACCTATGGCAACCAGTGGCAGGTTGCCAATCAGCTTTCGCCATTCTGTCAGCTTCAACGGGCCTTGGGGGCCGAATGCCATTTTTTTCAGCTTGGTTTCCCAAATAGGACCAAGGGCCACGTAATCCGGGTTACAACCCAGAGCGCGATCTAGCTCTTCGTGGCAATGGGTGCTGATGCCAAGGCGAATACCGCCTTTACGAATAGCGGCCAGATCTGCCGTATCCAGATCTTCCTGCCCCAGATGAATATAATCTATGCCTTCATCCAGCGCGATCTGCCAATAATCGTTCAGCACAAGGCAAACACCGTGCTGCTTGGCATACGCATGCCCTTGGCGAATTTCTGCCCTTAGCGCATCTTCATCCATGTCTTTCAGGCGAAGCTGAATAAAGCGTGCGCCTGCACCCCCCAGCCTGTCCACCCATATGGCGCTATCAACAACGGGATAAATCTTTTGGGGCAGAGCTGTCATGCCAGCATGGCCTTTCCTGCAACGGGAGTAGAAGGAACAGCCATATCGCGCTCTTCCATCGGGTCTGCAATACGGGCCAGTTCCCCGGCCTCTACTGCCAGACGAAACGCACGGGCCATATAAACGGGATCTCCCGCCTTGGCCACGGCAGTATTTATCAGCACGGCATCATAACCAAGCTCCAGCGCCTGCGCAGCGTGTGAGGGTACGCCAATGCCAGCATCCACCACCAACGGTACGCCGGGAAAATGCGCCCGCATGGCCCGCAGGCCAAACACGTTGTTCAACCCCTTGCCAGAACCAATAGGAGCGCCCCACGGCATCAGCACCTCACACCCTACGGCCAGCAGCTTTTCCGCCACTACCAAATCTTCCGTGGTGTAGGGAAATACCTTGAAGCCATCTTCCGTAAGAATACGGGCGGCCTCTACAAGCCCGAACACATCTGGCTGGAGCGTATCCAGCTCGCCAATCACTTCCAGCTTGATCCAATCCGTGCCGAACACTTCCCGCGCCATATGCGCAGTGGTGACGGCTTCTTTAACCGTATGGCAGCCCGCCGTGTTTGGCAGCACAGGCACCTTGAGTTCCTGAATAAGAGACCAGAATGCCTGTCCAGCCCGCTCCCCCGCAGATTCGCGGCGGAGAGAAACGGTCACAACGCCCGGCTGTGCCGCCAGCACGGCATCGCGCAAAATTTCAGGAGATGGATACTGCGCTGTACCCAGCATAAGTGGCGAGACAACATCCTGCCCGTAAAATGAAACAGCCATGCCCTTAGCCCCCTTGCATAGGAGCGACAATTTCAATTTGCGCACCCTCTTGCAGCTGTGTTCCCTCTCGCGTGGCCTTGGGCACAAACCGACCATTCAGCGCCGTAGCAATGCGTGCGCCGCTATAGCCAAGCTCATCTATCAGGGCCGCCAGTGTTTTGGCGGATACTTCGTGCGCTGTATCGTTAACCACAACTTTCATCGGGCGTTGCTCCTTAGGCTTGTGCGCCAAATATCAAATCCGCCGCCTCCCGCGCCCGAGCGGGAGAAAGCAGAAAACCATGCCGGTACATACCGTTGATATAAATGCGTTTTCCATCCTGCACCACGCGCGGCATGTTATCTAGGTAAGATGGCCGTAAGCCTGTGCCCATTTCCAGAATTTCTGCCTCGGCAAATCCGGGGTGGAGGGTCCATGCCGCGTTCAGCAGTTCCATCATGGAACGTACTGTCATGCTACCTGCATTTTCGCTTTCAATCATGGTGGCACCTACCATGAACACATGGTCAGCCCTTGGCACAATGTAAACAGGTATACGGGGGTGCAACATGCGCACAGGGCGATGCAGCGTTACATCCGGGCAACGCAACAGCAGCATTTCACCCCGCACACCTCGCAGGCCCTCTAGCTTGTTACGCGCAGCCAAGCCGGTGCAATCCACCACCCAGTCAAACGCAGCTTCATTCGGGCTTATTTCGCCAAACTCGGCACGGCCACTCAATTGCTCCAGCCGCGCCAGAAGGGCCTTTAAGGCTTTACGCGGATCTACATGCCCTTCATCGGGAAAAAACAGTCCTTTATGGAAACGGCCTGCCAGATCTGGCTCAAGCTGGGTAATTTCTACCGTACCTACAGTCTGAAAATGTGATGTGCGGCGGCCAAAGCGGGCAATTTCACCCACATCTCGCGCAGGCGCTAACACAAGGCTGCCCTCACGCGTAACATCGGGCACGTGCTCCGCCCACCAATCTACCGAATCGATAGATTGGGCTGTTACTTCCTCTGGCGCAGATTCGGCCTCGCACCATGGGGCAAGCATACCGCCTGCCATCCATGAGGCCCCGGCTCCCACGCGGCCTCCGCTGTCATACAGGGTAACATCTCCACCCCGTTCGGCCAGAGCTACGGCGGCTGTCATACCCGCCACACCGGCCCCTTTTACCAGAATGCGCGGTTTGCCGTTCATACTCTCTACCTTGCCTCCGTTACTGGCGATGTGCTGCTACAACTTGGTGTTATAACACGCCTCAAACCCTGCTTCTGCAAGAGGTTATGCCGCTTTAATGTTCAGAATGCGCGCACAAGCAGCACCATCAACAGGCAACATTCCGTTACCGCCGTGGCAATCCAGCGCATGCCCATGTAACCGGGCGGCAACCATCCACGTTGCCATGCCCCACGCTCTGCCAATGCCACCAGCGGGAAAAGCACAGCCAAAATTATCACCCCGGCAAGCGGCACCCATGCATACGCCAGATAAGCAGCAATCCATCCGGCAAAGGCAGGCACAACCCCCAAGACCAAACGCAAATTATCTGCTCTGTCTGCCCCGCTGGTTAAAATGGCGCGATCAAGCTCCAGCGCCAGACCCCAATGCACGGCTCCAATAAAGGACAGACACACCGCCCCGTAAATGACCAACGCCATTAACAGATTGGGCACTGGCACGCCGGAATCGAAAAATACAATGCCGCATGTGCAAGCAACAAAGGGCAAAAGCCCTGCCACCATGAGCACGACAGCCAGAAATGGAAGTTTTTTCATGAACGTGCAGCAGGCCTTTACCTGATAATTTCATACCCAATGTGGTTGACAGAAAAGCCCAACAAGCGGCCACTAGCAACCGTAGGCAGATTTACCCTGCCCACCGTGTTCCGCCCGGAACCAAAAAAAAGAACACCGGCTTCTGCCCGCCAGAGGCCAGACAATAAAGGAACGGAAACACCAATGAGTGCCATTGTTGACATTATCGCACGTGAAATTCTGGACAGCCGCGGCAACCCAACGGTTGAAGTAGATGTGGAGCTGGCATCCGGCGCCAGAGGGCGTGCGGCTGTTCCTTCTGGTGCCTCAACCGGTGCGCATGAAGCCGTAGAACTGCGTGATGGTGACCCCAAGCGGTTTGGTGGCAAGGGTGTTCTCAAGGCTGTTGAGAACATTGAAAACGAAATCCTGCCCACGCTACAGGGTGCCGAATCGGCAGATCAGATTGATATCGACAACGCCATGATTGATCTGGATGGCACACCCAATAAAAGCCGTATGGGTGCGAACGCCATTCTGGGTGTATCTCTTGCCATTGCCAAAGCCACGGCAGCCGAACTGCATGTTCCGCTGTACCGCTACATTGGTGGCGTGTTTGCCCATGTTCTGCCCGTGCCGATGATGAACATTGTCAACGGTGGGGAGCATGCAGATAACCCCATTGATATTCAGGAATTCATGGTGCAGCCGGTGGGTGCGCCTACTGTGGCCGATGCCATCCGCTGGGGTTCGGAAATTTTTGCCCAGCTCAAAAAAGCCCTGAGCGCTGCTGGTTACAACACCAATGTTGGGGATGAAGGCGGCTTTGCGCCTGCCCTTAAATCTGCCGATGAAGCACTGGGCTTTATCACCCGCGCCGTAGAAGCCGCAGGCTACCGCCCCGGTGAGGACGTAACCTTTGCGTTGGACTGCGCAAGCACCGAATTTTTTAAAAACGGCAAATACAACCTGAAAGGCGAAGGCAAGGAATTCGATTCCGCTGGCATGGTGTCCTACCTGTCTGACCTTGTGAGCCGTTACCCGATTGTTTCCATCGAAGACGGCATGGCAGAAGATGACTGGGAAGGCTGGGCCCTACTCACGCAGGAACTGGGCAAAAAAGTCCAACTGGTTGGGGATGATCTGTTTGTAACCAACCCAGAACGCCTGCGCCGTGGCATTCAGGCTGGTGTTGCCAACTCCCTACTGGTGAAGGTTAACCAGATTGGTACGCTTACGGAAACGCTTGAAGCCGTGCAAATGGCCCAGCGCGCTGGTTACACTGCGGTTATGAGCCATCGTTCTGGTGAAACGGAAGATTCCACCATTGCGGATCTGGCTGTGGCTACAAATTGTGGACAGATCAAAACCGGCTCTCTTTCCCGTTCTGATCGGACAGCCAAATACAACCAGCTCATTCGTATTGAGCAGGAACTGGCAACTGCTGCACGCTATGCAGGCCGCACCATTTTGAAAAACGCATAAGCTACAGCGCTTTTGGCGCAACAGATTGCAAAAAAGCTGCCTCCCCACCCGGAGGTGGCTTTTTTCATGCCCTCATGCCTTGGCGCTGCCACACTTCATGGTTTAGACAGAAAGGAAGACCCAGAGGTGCAGGCTAAGCTGCACAGAACCAGAAAAAAGGCAGCGCCAGAGTGCAGATCGGTCGTTTCATTCGTCGCACAGTGCGGGCGGTTGTGCCCCCTTTGGTTTTTCTTGGCATTGCGGGCTATTTTGGCTGGAACGCAACGCAGGGCGATCATGGTATTCAGGCCTATAAGCAGCAATTAGGTCTGCTGGAACAAGCCAAGCAATCCAAACAGGATGCTATTGCTGAGCAAGCTGCATGGCACCGCCGCGTAAATGGCTTGCGTGAGCAATCTCTGGATACAGATATTCTGGATGAACGCGCCCGCGCCATGCTGAACATGGCAGACCGTAACGATATTGTTGTGCCTTACGATAGGCGAGACCCGCTGTTTTAAGCGCCTTCCCCTAATATCTGTGCTGGATACCGCATTTTTCTGGCACAATCAGGCATAAAAAAAACGGCGCTCTCGGGCGCCGTTTTTCGTATCCACATTCCGAAGAATGCAGATTATTTGATTTTAGCTTCGCGGAACACGACGTGCTTACGCGCAACCGGATCGTACTTCTTGAGTTCCATTTTGCCGGTGTGTGCACGAGCATTTTTCTTGGTCACGTAGAAGTAACCGGTGTCCGCCGTGGAGACGAGACGGATCTTGATAACGTTGGTCTTGGCCATGACTTCCTCAGCAGAGCATGATGTACGGAGCCGCATAAACGGCACCGACGGTGTTCAAGTGCCGGCAAAATGCGCATACAAGTGCAAAAGGTCAAGTATTCTTGCATCAAAGCGGTGCAACAGGCCCAAAAAGGAGGAATTTTTATGCTGGATGTGGCTGTTGCGCGCGCCCGAATTCTTGAAAACCTAAAAACATGCGGGCAGGAAATTGTGCCGCTTTCACACGCCTGTGGCCGGGTGCTGGCCCAGCCGGTGCATGCCCGCACTGCCAACCCACCGGTTTCTGTTTCCGCAATGGATGGATACGCAGCCAAAGCGGAAGATGCGCTGGAAGGCGCAGTTTTGCACATTGTGGACGAAGTGCCCGCTGGCCACCCATCCGCCGTTACCGTGCAGAAAGGAGAATGTGTGCGCTTATTTACCGGCGCGCAAATTCCCGCTGGCGCAGATACCGTTATCATTCAAGAAAACGTGCAGCGTGAAGGTGACCACGCCAAGCTGGCTGCTCCGGCGCGCCAAGGGCAGTATATTCGCCAGCAGGGGCAGGATTTTCAGAAAAATGACACGTTATTGCCAGCAGGGCGCAGACTCGGCCCGCGTGATATCGGGCTGGCGGCTGCGGGTGGGCATGTCTGGCTTACGGTTTCACGCCGCCCGCGCGTGGGTATTTTGGCCACGGGTGATGAAATTATCCTGCCCGGAGACCCAGCCCCTGCGGATGGCATTTTTAATTCCGCCTCCTTCATGGTGGCAGCGCTTCTGCAACAACAGGGCGCAGAAACAATTATGCTCCCCATTGCACGAGACAATATGGAAAGCCTGACAACCCAGTTCCGCCAAGCGGCCACGCTGGACATGCTGGTAAGCATTGGTGGTGCAAGCGTGGGAGATTACGATCTTGTCCGCCCTGCGCTGGCTGAAATTGGGTTGCAGCAGGATTTCTGGAAAATTGCCATGCGCCCGGGCAAACCGTTGATGTTTGGCCAGCTCGGCAACACACCCGTTATTGGTCTGCCCGGTAACCCAGTGGCTGCCATGGTGTGTTCCATCGTGTTTGTAACCCCTGCCCTGCACGCCCTTATGGGCCTACCCGTTGGCACCGAACTGCAAACAGAACCCGCCATTCTGGGCTGTGATGTAAAAGAAAACGATACCAGGCAGGATTTTTTACGCGCAACACTTGCGCCCTCCCCACAAGGCGCTGTACCTGTGGCCACACCTTTTTCCCGGCAGGATTCAGCCCAGCTGAATATTCTCAAGCAAAGCCAGGCTCTGGTCATTCGTGCTCCCTTTGCGCCAGCACAAAAAGCAGGCATGCCCTGCCAGATTATCCGCCTGCCCTGATCTCTCCCTTGACATAAAAAGAGAACTTATATAGAACAAGGCTAAGATTTTCTTTTCATTACGACAGCCGCTTTTGAGGTGCGATATGCTAACGCGCAAACAGCACAAACTTCTGCTTTTTATTGATTCGCACCTCAAACAGACAGGTTTTTCGCCTTCCTTTGATGAAATGCGTGAAGCCATGGGCCTGCGCTCCAAATCTGGTATTCATCGGCTGATTTCCGGGCTGGAAGAACGCGGTTTTTTGCGCCGTCACCACCATCGGGCACGGGCTTTGGAAGTTATTCAACTGCCAGAAATGCAAGAATTGCCACCCAATGTGGTGCGTGCCAGCTTTACCCGGCCTAAGGCTGAAACCGTAAGAATTCCGCTTTATGGGCGCATTGCAGCAGGCCTGCCCATAGAAGCCGTGCCAGATACCTC
The DNA here is from genome assembly GCF_008704325.1 of Acetobacter sp. DmW_125128. NCBI lineage: Bacteria > Pseudomonadati > Pseudomonadota > Alphaproteobacteria > Acetobacterales > Acetobacteraceae > Acetobacter > Acetobacter sp. DmW_125128. The sequence continues at coordinate 117,332 of NZ_VHOP01000018.1, forward strand.
CCACGTTCTCACTGTTCCAACAGAAATGCTGGGTACGGGAGATTATTACGCGTTGGAAGTAGCTGGAGATTCCATGGTGGATGCTGGCATTCTGGATGGTGACAACGTAATTATCCGCCGCACGGATCAAGCCGAAAACGGGCAGATTGTGGTGGCGTTGATTGATGAGCACGAAGTGACGCTCAAACGTCTGCGCCGCAAGGGCAACATGATTGCGCTGGAACCTGCCAATTCCAGTTACGAAACCCGTATTGTTCCGGCTGAAAAACTGCGTATTCAGGGCTGCTTGGCTGGGCTTATCAGGCAGTATTAAGCAAAGTGCCTGCGTGGTAAAAAACTTCCCCCGTAGGCATCTGCTTTTCTATTCCGAGCAGATATCATCCCATTGCGGAAAAAGCTTTGCCAGTTCGGAAACCACAGCAGGCGTAATTTCCGCACAAAATGGTACTTCTGCCAAAATACGTACCTTACCTTTTTGCTCTATGGTCTCACGGTTTTCTGCATTAAGCGGGCCGCTTAACACTACACCGGCCACGGCAATCTGCCGTGTGCGTAAGGCTTCCAAACTCAACAAAGTATGATTGAGAGTGCCTAGCCCGCTACGCGCTACTAGCACGACGGGCAAGCCCCAACGCTGTGCCAGATCAATCATCATCAGCTCTGGCGTTGCAGGCACCATCAGGCCACCTGCGCCTTCTACAACCAATGGTTTGTCTGCTTCACCTTGAGGCAGCACCAGTTGGGCCGGATCAATCTGCACGCCTTCCGCACGTGCAGCAGCATCGGGGGAAAGTGATGCAAGAAAAGCCCCTGCGGGTTTGAAACAAGGCGCATCCCCCGCAAGATGCTTAACCGTAGGGGTATCCCCTTCTTCATCCGCCAAACCGCTTTGCAGGGGCTTCCAATAAGCGCCCTGCCAACGCTGCACCAAACAAGCAGACACAAGGGTTTTGCCTATGCCGGTATCCGTGCCCGTTACAAACACACCCTTACGTGGCGGTTTGCGAAAACAGGCATACCCAACCCGCCACGTAACGGTGCACCCTGCCTGCTGAAACCGCAAGGCAACACGGCGCAACTGAACTACGGATAATGGTACGGCCCCTTCACGTGGGGTAGATGCACCTGTTGCTTTCAGATGCCTTACAAAATCCATCCCATCTGCAAAAGCCTGCACAATATCCTGCTCAGCCCAACCGCCAGAAAACGCGGCCGGTCGCCAACTTTGTGCATCGGCCAATTCTGGATAAACCGGGGTTGCCGCCTGCCGCCCTTCCTGCTGGCAAGCCTGCTGCCATTCAGCAAATGTACCGTCCAATAATGTTGAAACCGCAAACACACCATCCGGAGCCAAAAGCCCTGCAAGGTTGCGCAAAACCTTTTCTGGTTCAGGCAGCCATTGCATAATCAGGTTGCCACAAATCACATCAAACGGGCCAGAAACATCCGGCGCGGCTGCGTCCATCTGATGGTAGGAAACAGCTTCTCCTAGCCGCATTTTAGCCCGCGCCAGCATATTCGGGGCAAAATCTGTGGCCAGAATTTCTGCTTCTGGCCAGCAAGCATGCAGATGCTCTGTCAGCAATCCTGTGCCACAACCAATTTCCAAAATACGCAGGGGACTTTTGCCCGCCATGCTGGTTTGTATGCGCTGGAACAATTCACGCGCCGCCACACGCTGAACCGTGGCAGCTTGATCATACTTTTCCGCAGCATCAAAACTTTTACAAATACGCGCGGCGCGGGTGGGTGTTTTCATGGTTGTTGTTCCATCCTGTTGCGCAGCATTTCCAAAAACCGAGCACACTCAACCGGGTGCGTTTGAGGAAGCAAATGGCCACCATTTTCTACCCATTTTATATGGACCGAAGCCCGAAAAGAAACCTCGGTCATACTGGGGGAAGCAATTTCATCCTGCCGCCCCGCCAATACATTTAATGGGTTTAATGGTAAATCTGCCCGTACATCTTCCGTGCGCAGAATATCCAACCCATATGCCAGTGCTTCTGGCTGGCAGCGTGCCGCCAAAACGGAAGATGCCCCACAACGCTGGCGAAAGTCATTCACCACAGCAGCAGGTTCGCGCCCCAAGCCACGTATCATGCGTTGCACAATACGCGGTGCCACACCTTCAGGAAAATCTTCTCGGCTGGCAAAACAGGCAAACGTGTTGATACCTGCAAACCTGCTTTCGGCTGGCCAAACGCCCTGCCTGCGTTGCAGCATCAGCCACATGAACCCAAGGGAATGGCCAATTCCCAATATGGGGTGCTGACTTTGGCGCAGATCATCCAACGTAACCGTTTTTTCTGCGCCAGTGGTTTGTGGTTTCAAAAAACCCAGATCCAGCGTTACGGCATCTGGCCAATTCAGTTGCATAAGCACAGGTTGCCAGAATTCCGGCCCAAACCCCCAGCCATGCACAAACACGGGTAAAAGCCGCGCCATTATGCCATGCCTTTGCTGGCGCGGATAAACGTATCAGCCAAAGCCTCCATTTGCGCCCATGTATGGTTGGCATGAAAAACCACCCGCAAACGGCAGCTCCCCGGTGGCACAGTAGGCGGGCGAATAGCCACAGCAAGAAAACCCGCCTCTGCCATTTTCTGGGCCAGAGTGCGTGCTTGTGCCTCCTGCCCTACCAGAATGGGTACAATCTGGGTGCTTGATGGCCCGGTATCCTGCCCGGCATCGTGCATTTTCTGGCGAAAGCTGGCGGCAAGTGCGCCAACATGAGCGCGGTGGGTATCCATTTGCGGCAGCAGATCAAGCGCTGCATCAACGGCCCCCAACACCAAAGGAGACGGCGCGGTGGAATAAATAAAACCGGAAGCTGCGTTATCCAACCATCTGCATAAGCCTTCAGATGCTGCAATAAACGCGCCCATACTGCCTAAGGCCTTGCTAAATGTGCCAACCACCACATCTGCCAGCCCGTTTGCCAGCCCGGCACCTTCTGGCCCCAGTATGCCGGTTGCGTGGGCTTCATCTACGCACAGTAGCGCATCGTATCTTTGGGCCACCTCATGCAACGCGGCAATATCCGCCACATCACCATCCATGCTGAACACGCTTTCTGTCAGCACAATGCGTAGGCCTGCCCCTTCGATTTTCTGAAGTTGGCTTTCAAGGTGCGCCACATCATTATGGCGGAACCGAATCGGGCGGACACCTGCTGCTGCACAACCATGATACAGGCTGGCATGAATAAGCTTATCCGCCAGAATAACGGCGGGAGCACCACATACCTGCGCAGAAAGCCGCGCCAAAGCTGGCACCAGCGAGGCATTGGCCTGCCAGCCAGAAGAAAACAAACGTGCCGCCTGCATATGCTTTAGCCGCGCCACGCGCTTTTCCAGCACACAAGCCTGGGAGGATGTACCCGTTACCAACCGGGAAGCACCACTGCCGCTGCCTTCTGCCTGTGCCCAAGCGGATGCGCGCTCACGCAACAAAGGGTGCATGCGCAGGCCCAGATAATCGTTGGACGAAAAATCTATGACCACAACGCCATCTGAACGCTTGAGCAGCGCACCACCCGCATATTGCCATTGCTGACAGGTGCGCAAACGCCCCTGAGCAGACAGATCCGCCAGCCCCTTCTGGAAAAGATTATCAAACCGCGTCATGTAACATGTGGTGCCGCAGCCTGAAGGGCGGGTCAATCATCTATGGGGAAACATTCCATGACAGAAGCTTCCGGCTCATCTTTATCTTCCATGCCGGAATGGTACACGCAGGGCCTGCCCCATATCTGGCTGCCTTATAGCCAGATGAAAACAGCCCCTGCGCCTCTTGCCGCCGCAAGCACGCATAACACGCGCATTACCCTGACAGATGGTCGGGAACTGGTGGATGGCGTGGCGGCATGGTGGACAGCCTGCCACGGCTATAATCACCCGCATATTCACCAAGCCGTCTGCCGGCAAATGGAAACCATGCCTCATGTAATGTTTGGCGGCATGGTGCATGAACCTGCCTTACGCTTGGCGAGCAGATTATGCGCCATGCTACCGGGAGACCTAGAGCGGGTGTTCTTTACGGATTCAGGTTCGGTTTCTGTAGAAGTCGCCATGAAAATGGCTATTCAGTACCGTTTGAACAAAGGGCAAACCAAACGCACCAAAATGCTGGCGTTCCGTGGCGGCTATCATGGAGACACACTGGCCACCATGTCTGTTTGCGATCCGGAAGAGGGTATGCACCATCTCTATGGCTCTGCCCTGATGGAGCACGTCATCTCTCCCCTGCCAGTAGATGCGGCCAGCACGGCCGTTTTTATGAATCTGTTGGCAAAGCACGCGCACGAACTGACCGCCATTATCACCGAGCCTTTGGTGCAAGGTGCTGGCGGTATGTTGTTTCATTCTCCACAAACACTGCGCACCTTACGCAAAGCTGCGGATGACCATGATGTTCTGCTGATTTTAGATGAAATCTTCACCGGCTTTGGCCGAACAGGCACCATGTTTGCCTGTGAACAGGCTGGTATTGTGCCCGATATTATTACGCTTTCAAAAGCGCTTACCGGGGGCACCATGGCCCTTGCCGCCACAGTAGCACGCCAACATGTGTTTGAGGCTTTCCTTTCTGATAACCCCGAACATGCGTTAATGCACGGCCCCACCTTTATGGCCAACCCACTGGCTTGCGCCTGTGCCAATGCCTCGCTTGATCTTTTTGAAACCGCGCCACGCCTTCAGCAAGTCCAAGCTATCAACGCGTTTCTCACTGAGGCGCTAGAACCCTGCCGCACGCTGCCCGGCGTAAAGGATGTGCGCACACTTGGGGCTATTGGTGTTGTAGAACTAGAAAAAATCAGCAACCCGGATGCATTGCGCCAACGTTTTATTGCTGAAGGCGTGTGGATACGCCCTTTCCGCAATATTGTTTACCTAACACCTGCTTTTACCATTGAAAAACAGGATTTACGCAAACTTACCAATGCTATTTATAAAGTATTGTCCTGAAAAATCGTAAGGTCAGGAAGATGAAGGTGCTGTGCGCGTCCATGCCGCCGCAGCATGTTCATCTTCTTCCCGCGCATCCACCCATGCGGTATGGCCATTGGCAAATTCTTCTTTTTTCCAAAACGGCGCGCCGGTTTTAAGCCGATCAATCAAGAACGATGTGGCCGAAAGCGCAGCACCCCGATGGGCCGCAGCCGCCCCAACCAGCACAATGGGTTCGCCCACTTCTAACCGACCAACCCTGTGTATAAGGGTGCACCCAAGCAGGCTAAAGCGCTGCATGGCCTCCTGCGCAAGTTGGTTGAGAATAGTTTCCGTCATGCCCGGATAATGTTCCAGTGTCAGGCTCAGCAAGCCATCTCCACCACGCACCTGCCCTACAAACAGGCCCATACCGCCAATGTGTTCGGAAAGGTTGGAAAGGCGCAAGGTTTCAGCCCCTATGTCAAAAGCTGCCTGCTGCACCAGAACACGGACAGACATAAGTATCAGCCGCCCGTCATGGGGGGGAAAAACGCCAGCTCATCACCCGGCTGCACGCAGGTATCAAACCCGCCCAGCTTTTGGTTGATGGCCACACGGATGCGAGGCGTCGCTGCAAACACCTCATCCAGCTTAGCATCGTGCAGGCGCAGTTCCTGCACCAAAGCCGCTACAGGCACACTATTGGATGGCAGAGTAACCTGCTGGCCTTCGCGCCCCAGTTGCTCACGCAGGGCGGCAAAATAAAGAATATTTACTGAGCCTGTCATGGCCTGCCTACTGCGGTTTGAGTTTTCAGCCGTTTCATCTGCCACGCTTCAACAGCGTAGCGGTTAATGATGTACGGTAGAACGGTTATCTTTGATGGTGCTAACGGATCCATCTGGCTGGATCAAGGTAATGGTACCATCATCATTTGGGATTTCAATGGGGGCCCCATTACCACGATGCGCCCCGTATTTGCTGGAAACATCTGGTTCTGCATCTGGCAGTTTACCTGCCGTGCCTCCCCCAATAACACCGTGGCGAATATCTTCTTTTTCGCCAATACTCATTTCCTCGCCATCAGGAAGCTGCGGGCCTGCGGCAGAGTCTCCGCCCAACACGGTGCCAGCACGGTCTTTTTCAACATCTTCCAGCGTAGGCAGCGGCGTTGGTGGGCCGGGCCACATATTACCGCCTTCTGGCAGGATGGGGACATCTACAGCAGACTGCCCCCTGATCCGCCGCATGTTTAAATCATCCCCGGTGGCTGCATTGGGGTTTTCACCCGGAAGCGTTGCTGTATCCGAGACAAACTTGTCAAAGCCTGCACATCCGCTCACGATCATACATAAACCTAGAAGAGCGGCTTTCCGCATGCCCTGACTCCGCAATCATCATCTTTCAACAGCAGGCGAATCATTCCCTGCCTGCGATTGCGGCCTTTTAGAACCGCACCTCATGCTAAATAACGGTTTATCCACCAGACACAAGGCGATGCAGCAAAATGAAGTTATTTTTCTGGAATAGATGCAACGTATTACTAAAATAGTAACAAAGTTTTTTACATTTCAACATGACGTAGGCCGGTTGTTAAATAATCCCAGCCGGTTATCAATGTAAGCACCGCAGAAATCCAAAGTAATACAGCACCAATAAGCGCAACTGGCAGCCACGGCATACCCAATAAAGCGCCTGTGCCATCCCCCGCCAGCAAAAAACCAATAGCTGTCATCTGGAAGCCGGTTTTCCACTTTGCCAAACGGGTTACAGGCAAGCGTGCGCGGCGTTCCGCCAGATATTCCCGCATGCCGGACACCAGAATTTCACGGCACAGAATAATAATGGCAGGCCATAAACCCTGATAAGGCAGGCGTGCAAAACCAGCCAGAACCATTAAACAAGCCCCAACCAGAAGCTTATCTGCAATGGAATCAAACATACGCCCGAAATCTGACATCTGATGGCGTGAACGTGCCAGCTTACCATCAAAATAATCGGTTATTCCCGCTAGAATAAACAGCAGACACGCCAAGGCATCTGTGCGCGGGCTCCCCCATGCAGCCAGAGTGACCACAATGGGTATGGCTACAATACGCGAGATTGTCAGGACATTCGGCAGATCTGTCAGCATTGCGAGATATAGTAACCTATTTCCTGCACTGCTGGAATGGCTTATGCCATCGCAAAGGTGTCAGATACCCAGAATTCTTCTGCAATGCTCATATGCCCATATTTATCCCGGTGTCCAATCCGGGTGAAAATGGCCGTAAATGGCGCGCGCTGTTTCCCGGCTGATACCATGAGCGGCTTCCAGTTCTGCCAAACCAGCCTGCTTGATGGCGCGCGCTGAACCAAATGTGTTTAACAACAGCTTTTTACGTGCAGGCCCAATACCGGGCACATCATCCAGTTCGGACTTCACCAGTGTTTTGGATCTACCAGACCTATGGGTGGTAATGGCAAAACGGTGGGCCTCATCGCGCAGCCGTTGCAAATAGTACAGTACGGGGTCTCTCAGATCGAGCTGGAAGGGTTCCTTATCCTCCGTATAGAACCACTCCTTCCCAGCATCGCGGTCCGGCCCTTTGGCAATACCTACAAGTTTTACACCCGTTACGCCCAGATCATCCAGCACACTGCGCACGGCAGAATATTGCCCTGCCCCACCATCAATCAGCAGAACATCTGGCCAGTTAGAGGTATCGCCCTCTTCTGCCTCTTTCAAAGCGCGGCCAAAGCGGCGTTCCAGCACTTCGCGCATCATGCCAAAATCATCCCCCGGCGTGACAGGACCTTTGATTTTGAACTTGCGATACGCCTTGCGGTTAAAGCCCTCCGGCCCGCCCACAATCATAACACCATAGGCGTGCGAGCCCTGAATATGGCTGTTATCGTACACTTCTATGCGTTCTGGCGGCGCATCCAGCCCCAGAACATCTGCCACGCCTTGTAGCAACTTGGCCTGCCCTGCGGTTTCCGCCAGCTTGCGGCTTAGTGCATCCCGCGCGTTGCTCACGGCATGGTCAAGCACCTGCTTTTTCTCGCCCCTTTGCGGCGCAAGAATTTCCACCTTGCGCCCCCGCCGAAGAGAGAGTGCCTCTGTCAGCAGCAAAGATTCCGGGAGTTCATAATTGACCAAAATCTGTGCTGGACAGGGTTTGTCATCGTAAAACTGCGCGATAAAGGCAGAAAGCACATCTGCGGGTGAGGCATCCTGCGTATGGGCGGGAAAGAATGAGCGGCTGCCATTATTACGCCCACCGCGAATGAAAAAGACCTGAATACAGGCGTGTCCGGCCTCCTGCCACAGGGCCAGCACATCTGCATCCTGAAGAGATGCGGGGTTGATTACGCTGGATTCCTGCATTTGCGCCAACGCACGAATACGATCGCGCAATACAGCAGCACGCTCAAAATCCAGCGCTTCTGCTGCCGCATTCATTTCCTGCCCCAAGGTTTCACGCAGCGCCGTATCCTTGCCAGAAAGGAACTCTCGCGCCTGTTCCACCAATTTGCCGTAAGCTTCCTGATCTATTCGATCCACACACGGGCCAGAGCAACGTTTGATTTGATAAAGCAGGCACGGCCGGGTGCGTGCGTTAAAAACCGCATCCGTGCAGGAGCGTAGCAGAAAAACGCGCTGGATCAGATTAAGGGTCTGATTAACCGCCCAAGCCGAAGCAAACGGCCCCCATAGGCTGGCCCCTTTAATGGCCTTGCCACGGTGTTTGGCAATTTGCGGAAACGCATGCGCATCTGTCAGCATCAGCCACGGATAGCTTTTGTCATCCCGCAGCAGAATGTTGAAGCGCGGCTTCATGCGCTTGATGTAGTTGGCCTCCAGCAACAGTGCTTCGGCTTCCGTATGGGTGGTAACAATTTCCATTGCTACCGTTTCGGAAACCATGCGCCGTAGCCGTTCGGGCAAGCGGTTAATGTGGGTGTAAGACGTTACCCGCTTTTTAAGCGCCAACGCCTTGCCAACGTACAACACTTCCCCCTTAGCGCCGAGCATACGATACACGCCGGGTGAAAGCGGCATGGTTTTAAGTGCATGCCGAATGGCCTCTACCCCCTTTACAGCAGGGGCTGCTTGTTCCTGCGCCACAGGCAGGGTATCTGAAGGGGAAGAATCAGCTGTCATCATACGCTCTTGGTCGAAAGGGAAATTTCATCCACCGTTTTTGTGGATAACTCTGTGGAACAGCTGGGGCTGACTCATCATAAACCGCAGAAAGTCAGCCCTTTCAACAGATTGCACAGTTTTTGGTCATTCCCGCCAACTCACTGATTTCAAAAGATTTAATGTGTTGCGGTTTTTTGACACCCTATGATTTTTGAACTTTTTGTTGAAAATACGCGATGTCAAGACAGGAAGTGGACAATTTTTGCAGTTTTTTGTTCTCATACAATCCTGCTTTGTTCTGCCGCCTGTTCTGCCTTTTCCAACACGCGCAGGAAGTTTTCACCCCAGAAAGCCGCAATTTCACTTTTGTCATAACCTCGGCGCATCAACTCGGCAGTTATGTTCACGCCCTGCGTGGCGTTCTGCCAGTCTTCCAACGCGCCACCGCCATCGAAATCTGAGGAAATACCGACGTACTCTGGCCCAAGCCTGCGCACAACGTAATCAATATGATCCACCAGATCAGCCACAAAGCCTTGCCGTTTACCTTCCTCCGGCTTGGTCTTCAAAAACGCGGGCATGGCCGTAATCTGGATAACGCCACCACTTTCCTTGAGCGCATCCAACTGCTCATCATCCAGATTGCGCGGATGATCGCACAGCGTGCGCACACAGGAATGACTTGCCACAATAGGCGTGGTTGAAACCTGCACCGCCTGAAGCATGGTTTGCTTGGAGGAATGAGAAACATCCACCACAATGCCAAGGCGGTTCATTTCTGCAATTGCTTCACGCCCAAGAGCAGAAAGGCCGTTGTGGCGCTGTGGTGCATCCCCAAGGCTGGGGCGATGAATAGCCGCATCTGCCAACGCGTTATGTCCGTTATGGGTGAGCGTAACATAACGCACCCCCTTGGCCCGAAACTGCTTGAGCAATGCGGAGTCATCCCCCATGCCGTAGCCATTTTCCACAGCAGGAACAACAACCAGCACACCTTCATCAAACGCGGCGCGCATATCTGCCACAGCGGAACATACACGTGCGCTTATACCATTATGGGTGCCCTGCATGCGGCCTATGGCATCCAGCATAGCCAAGCACTGCGCTTGCGCCTGTGCGTGCCCTTCCCGATCTATGGCGGCTTGGGCAATGTACGCCACAAAGCATCCGGCAGACATGCCGCCCTTTTGCATTTTAGGCAGATCCACCCGTCTATCTGCCGTATTCTCAAACGCATCATTCCGATCGGGCCACGGAATATCAATATGGCTATCCAGAGTGAACAAGGCGCGATGCAGCGCAACTGCATCCGGAGAAACGGAAGAAGATTGGGTTGTCATAATCTAGAAAATGGCCCTGTTACATGAAATTACAAGGGAACAGCCGGGTTCCATCTGCCCTAGTTATGCGCCTGTTTTTGCTTGCCCTGCAAACTGCAATCCGTCATGCCACCGCACATGCGATTAGTAACATGGAACATCAATTCCCTCCGCCTGCGCCTGCCTCTGCTTGAAAAGCTGGTGCAGCACCTCGCCCCAGATGTTGTGTGCCTACAGGAAACCAAGGTGCCAGACCCTCTGTTTCCCGAAGACGGCGTGAAGGCTCTGGGGTTTAAGCACCTGCATTACCGGGGCATGAAAGGCTATAACGGCGTTGCCATTCTTTCTCGCCACCCGTTAAGGCCTGTCACGCAAACCCCAATATGGTACGGTAAGGAAGATTGCCGCCACGTAGCCGCAACCGTATGCACGCCAGAAGGCGAAGTGGAATTGCACGACTTTTACATTCCCGCAGGTGGGGATGAGCCAGACCCAGAAACCAACCCAAAATTCGCCCACAAACTGGCTTTTGTAGAAGAAGTGACAGAGTGGTTTCAGTCTCGCCCCCTTAACCGCACGGTATTGGTGGGAGACTTCAATATCGCGCCGCTTGAGCATGATGTATGGAGCCACAAGCAGCTTCTTAAAATTGTCAGCCACACCCCGCCGGAAACAGAACGCCTTAACCGCTGGCTACAAACCGGCTTTGTGGATGCCATGCGCCACTTTGTCCCGCCGGAAGAAAAACTTTATACGTGGTGGTCTTACCGTAACCGGGACTGGAAAAAATCTAACCGTGGCCGCCGTTTGGACCACGTATGGATGACGCCTGACCTCCTACCCAACCTGCATGGCATGACGGTTGTGCGTGAAGCACGAGATTGGGAAGGCCCTTCCGACCATGTGCCCGTTGTGGTGGATTTCAGCCTTTCGGACTAACGCCTGATTTGAGGCGCTTGTGAGAAAAAGCGCCTCAAATATGCGCCTGAATGCTTAGTAACGGTACTGCCACAGCAGCCCGACACTACTGCCCGGATCGTTTTCCGGGGTGGTAAAGCCTGTTACGGTGCCGCCTGTGCCCACGGTTGTGTTCAGCTTGAGATGTTTTGTCAGGTCAACCTGCACCTGTGCCTGTGTGCCAGAGCCAGAAGTTGCCTGCTTGGCACCTACGTAAACACCTTTCATCACATATTTACCGGCCTCAACACTGGTACCGCCATTCCCCACACCAGAACCGCCGCCAATAGCCAAACGATCCAGATGCAAAGTTTTGCGGATAGTGCCCATTGGGTCAAACGGTGTAAGCCCTGTAAGGGTGGCAAGTGCCGTGCCCAATTCCACCATCTGCGTGGAGGAGAGAGAGTGCGCATCCGTGCCAAATAACAGCATGGCCAATACCTGATCCTGCGGCAGCGGCGGCATGGATTCAAACGTAATCTTGGGCGCGCTGGCATACCCGCCCACCTTCAGCATAGCCGTTTGCCCCTGCACGGCACGGTCGGCCTCAAAATCCAACGTGGGGTCCATTTTATGGCCAACGCCAGAACCATTAAAAGCCACCCGCCCCTTGGTGAAGTTGAGTGAAATACCAGCCAGATCAAAGTTACCACGCTTGAGATCAAACCCTCCGCTAACCTGCGGAGCCTGCGTTGTGCCGCCAACTTTCAACTTGCCAGCCATTTCTGCATCCAAGCCATGCCCACGCACAAAGAACTTGCCCGGAGATGTCACGCTCAGGTTCAGCCCGATCACCGCGGCCTTGGTGCTTTCTACTTTGGCGGCTTCCGCCTGCTTTTGCTCATCACCGGGGCGCACAACATCAAGCCGCGCTACGGATGAGGGCAAGGAATTGGGAATGTTAATTTCCACACGCCGCAAATCCACCGTGCCATCAACATCCATGCGGGTTTGCACCTGCCCTTTTACGGCAATATCCGCGTTCATCACCGCTGTTAGCAGATCACTGGAAATGGGCCGGGCATCATGGGCCTGCAAACGAATATCCAGCGGCATGCCGGGGGAGCCAATGCCCACAAAGCCGGTTACGCCCAAATTGCCATCACCAGCCTTGGCCGTAAGGTTCTGAATAACGATCTTGTCGTTCTCGCCCACCACGCGGCCATTGATATTGGCCAGATGGAAGCCTTGGGCAAAATCCTGCACATCGGCATCGCGCAGATCCACCGTGCCCGTTACACGGGGGGAGGACATGGAGCCCGCAACCAGCAGCGCCATTTGGGCTTGCCCCATGGCCTGCCGCGCCTGCGCGCCCAGAATGCCATTGGCAATGCTTAAATCCAGATTGCCATTTACGCGCAGGTTCATTGGCCCGGTTTTGTTCAGCGGGGCCGTGCCAGCCACATTCACGTTCAGCTTGGGCCCCGCACCTGCCGCCACCTGCACCTTGGCAGAACTACCAGCCAGATTGGCTGCGGCATCTAGATGCAATGGCGGAATGGAAGCCGCAGCAGAACTGCCAGCCATACGCAAATCACGCCCGGTAAGCTTAACCTGCCCTTGCGGTGCATTTAACGTGCCCGCCACCTTGGCCTGAACGGAAACCGTGCCAGATGCCTTGAAATCTGGCGCAAACGGATGTGCCAAGGCAGGCGTAAGATTACGAATATCCGCCGTAACAGCCAAAGAAGGCTTGATCTTGCCTGCAACATCAATGGTGGCGGGCTGGCTGCCTGCCGTTACCAACGTGGCCCGCAGCCGATCAACCCCCATAGTCTCCCCAAACGAGACCAATGCAGGTCCCAAAAGGCGCAGTGTCTCCTGTTTGGCGGTAGCATTCAGGCGCTGCACTTTCACCTGTTTGGCAGGCAGGTTTAACAGGGCTGCGGTATCCAGCATCAAAGGGCTGCCAGACCAGCTTGCTGGTCCCACCTGCGCGGTGAGCGCCATAGCGTTATCCGGCCCCTTGGCAATCAGACGCGCCTGCCCGGTTACGCCAGAAGCAGAAAGCCCCCCCAGTTTAAGCGTAAGATCAGCATTGGGATGAGCCGCCGGATCTTTTACCGTACCAGCTAAAGCCAGAGAGCCAATTTTTACGCTGGGCATAGCCACGTTGCCATCCAGCTTAAGGGCAACCTGAGGTGTATCCGCCACCTGCGTAGTTTTAACAGAAGCTGCCAGCGCGCCAGAGATAGCCTGCCCAATAAGCGGACGAAAATCTGCCAAGCGCCCCACTTTCAGATCCAGCGTGCCCAGAGGCACCACCTCACCTGTAGGAAGAGAAAGCTGCCCCTGCCCGGCCACGCTGTTCCATGACAGTTTACGAATATCAACCTGCCTGTCACCCTGTGCGCTTTGGGCCAAAGCCACATCCAACACCAATGGGGCGCGGTTAAGCGTGCCATTTGCCTGCACCGTGCCTTCTGGCGCAGTTGGCAAGTGCTGCACATTGGCATCCAGCGCTATGGGGCCGCGTGGCATGGTGGCAGTACCGGGGTCTCCCTTCGCATGCAGGGTGGCTGTAAAATCCTGCATCGGACCTTTGGCCTGCAAGGCCAGCGTGAGCGCCCCACGCAAGGAGGGTAACGCCCGCGCCAGATCTGTCAGCCCCAGATCAAACGCCAGATCCATATCGCGGCCCGTGTTTACCTGCCCGCCTCCTTTAAGATTAAGGGCACGGCCATCCACACTGAAGTTTTGCAGGTCAATCTGTTTAGCCGCTGGTAGCTTATCCTGCGCAGGCAAGGGCCGCATGGTGGCTGTAAGGGCAAACTTGCCGTCCGGCCCGATCAGCCCGGCTGCCTGAGGCTGCCCCCCTGTAATAGCCAGCGTGCCATCTGCTGTAAGGTGCGTATCTCCCTCCGGCTTTGCCGGAAGGTCAAACTGTGCGTTCATGCCCGCATTACCGCGCAAAGGCGTACCGGCCATTTCACCAAACGGTAGCAAATCGGGCAGCTTTAACGCTACCGTGCCACGCTGTGGCGCAGCAGACTGCACATTGCCAGAAAGATTCAGCAAAGGATGAGACAGCGTAAAAGCCAGCGGTTTGCCGGGCTTTTGTGGCTCTAACTGCGCATCAAGCTGCAACGGCGCAGATGCCAGCAATGTTGGCGCTTTGCCCGGCAGGCGCACACCATCTGCTGTTGCCACCACATGCAACAGATTGGCCATATCGGCACTGCCATTCTCACCTGAGAACTGAACTTTCAGCGTGCCCACACCTGCGCCAGATGCAGCAAGCTGATCAACCTGCACCTGTGCTGTGCCCAGCGGTGCTGCCATTTTACCATGCAACTGCGCCCCTAAATGGATGCCCCCCCACGCCAGATCGGGCGAGAGAGACATGGCGGGGGCATCTACTCCGGCATTCAGGTTACCAAGCTTTTCAGCCAGCAAATCCAGCACGCCATCTGCATGGGCTTTTATATCCCCAGCAGAAGCAGCAAAACCAAGCACAGCAGCCGAAGGCGGGCCATTGATATCCAGCTTAAGCGCCAGAGGCACCAGTTGCGGCATTTTAAGGCGCGTGGCTGCAAAACCATCTGTGCCCTCGCTGGCATCCAGATGCAGGCCCAGCTTACCTTTGCTGGTGGTGGTTGCCAGATCAATCTGTCCGGCGGCATCCAGCCTTTTCAGATGCAGCGCAATATCCGCACCCGGCAAAGAAGGCAGACTTAACCCATTGATAACCGGATCAATATTGGATAACTGACCGCGCCCAGCCAAGGAAAAACTTGCCGGAGAACCCGCAAGCGCAGCCCCCACGTTAATACGCCCCACTGCAAGTTTGCGAATATCCACCCCCAGATGGAGCGCAGAAGGTGAGCTTTTGGAAGGCGTGGCTGGCTTGGCCGGATCAGACACAGGCAGGCGCGGAATATCCAGCTCATCTGCCGTAACGGCATAAATACGCGCCGTGCGCCCAATTATTGCCAGAGGTGACCAGTTAAGCGCCACGTTATGCAGCGTAAGCCAAGCACCCTGCTTATCGTGAATTTCCAGCGTATCCAGCCGGAAGTTATCGGGGAAACGCCCAGACATGCCCGAAAGCCCGATCATCCCGCCCGTAAGGGAGGATGTCTGGTGCATGAGCATTTTGCGGCCCGGCCCGGTATTGGCCCCCACCAGCAAAACAGCTACGGCAAGGCCCGTTATGCCAAGCAGAGAACCACCGGTTATAAGGGCAACACGCCCTACACGCCGCCACAGTGGGCGTGTAGGTTTATCTGGTGTGCGTGGCAAAATGGGTTCTGGCATATCGGCCATTAGAATGTCTCCCCAAGGCCGATATACAGATCCCACTTATCACCACGTGGGGCGCGGTTAAGAGGTACGGCAACATCCAGCCGGATGGGGCCAATAGGCGTATAATAACGCACACCCCCACCAGCACCCACGCGCAGCTTGCCCGTAAAGGGCAAACTGCTGCTGCCAACCTGACCGGCATCTATAAAACCGGCCATGCCCACGTTGCCTATAATTCTTTGGCGAAATTCTGCACTTCCTGCATCTAGCGAGGTTCCGCCAATAGCATAGCGCGTATTTTTATACTGCGGCCCCACACCCTGCCAGCGAAAGCCTCTTACTGTAGAACTGCCCCCAGCATACAGACGTTGATCTGGCGGAATATCCCACGTGCTGGCGCCCTGAATACTGCCAACCATGCCACGAAATGCCAGAACACTATTGCCGGGCTTGCTGATGCCCAGATGGTGCAGATCAAAGTATGTAGAGGCCGTGCCGTTCAGAATGGCAAAAAACGAGGTGCCGCTGCCCTTATTCCCCAAGGAAACGGATGGCGTAATGCTCATGCTGGCGCGTACGCCGTGTGTTGCGGGCTCGATAGGGTTTCCAACGCCTGTGTTATCAAACATGACGGAAAGTGGCGCAGAAATAATGGTGTAATCCCGCGTGACACCAAACTGCTCGATCTTTTCCTGCTCTGCCATCAACCCAAAGCTGCCGTTCCAGTTTTTAGCCAGCGGGCGTGTAATGCCGCCACGGATCAAAAATGCCGTTTGCCGGTAAGACCAGAACAACTGTCGCAGCCCTTCAATACGCGCACTTAGATTCTGATTGCGTTCCAGAAAATCGGGTTTGAAGAAATCTGCATACACATCATACCCCAAGCCTTGCTGGGCCGAGCCACCAAGCCCGGTAATAAGAGCTGTCAGCCGCAAACGCTCTGCATTGCCCAGCAGGTTATAATGTGTCCATGATCCACCAGCACGCGCGCCCAAATCTGTGGAATATCCGCCCTCTGCCCCCACGGAATGTCGCTTGGCTTCCTTAAAGCTGAAATCCAGCGGCATGGTGCCATCTACCGCATAGGTGGAGGCATCCTGCACTGTTACGTTCGAAAACACCCCAACGGAGGCCAGATCCTGCCGCGCGTTTTCAATTTTAGAAGGCTGATAAAGCTGGCCTTCTTGCACTGTCATACGGCGACGCACGAATTTTTCGTGCACCTGTTTCAGGCCGGTTGTGTCTATCTTACCAATATTTAGCACCGGGCCCGGCGTGACCGGGTAGGTAATATTCAGCGTATGCGTAGTGGGTTCCAGAAAAGCCTTGGGCTTTTCCACTGTCGCCAGGGCGTGCCCATCTTCCCGCAGGGCGTCCATCAGGTTGCTGCCACCATCCAGCACGCTTTTGGCAACGGCTGGCTGGCCCGATGCAAGGCCAAAGGCTTTTTTCTGGGCATCTGTTAAAACAGGTGGTTTGCCAGTTTTACCATCCACCAGCGTAACGGTGCCCAGATGAAACAGCGGGCCTTTATCTACCTTCACCTCGGCCTGAATCTTTTCACCCGTCGGCACGGATTCGATCCATTGAGAAAGGGCGGGAGACATCCCGTCCATCTTCACGGCATCCTTGCCACCATTCCGGCTGAGGGTGATATGCACTGTACCGGCGTAATAACCACAGCTTTCCAGCGCCGTGCGTAGGCGGTCATATTCATTCCGCACACGCCCAGCCAACGCAAATGGCCCCACCGCATGCGTGGACTGGAGAGACTGCAGATCAGATGAGCTTTTAATAGCCGTATCCAAATCCGCCTCTCCGGTCGGCACCAGTTTGGTGGTGTAAGGCTGTGGATCTGCCGCCCAAGACCAAGACAGGCAGGACGATGCCCCCCACAAGGCGGCGCCAGCCAGAACACGATTCGCGGTGAGAGCAAGCCTGTTCAGCATGTTATTCTTGCGTGTCCTCACCAATAATCTGCCTGCCACCTATTTGCGGAAGTTCTGCTTACAAACCCTTTTATGCACATACCATGACAAAAATACGGTGCCGAAGCCGAAAACAGCTTCTGTTGCGCATAAATTGGGAGATGGATTGTCCCGCCAGCTAAAATCGCGGTAAGAGAGCGCATGCTTTTTCATTCCATCTGCGCCGCTGCCGGGCGCGTTTGTCCGACAGAGCTGTGTCTGGCAGAAATGAAACGATGACACCACGCCCGTCTGATCAAACCCATCCCCCCTATGCTTCCCCCAAAAAGAAGCCCAATGGCCTTTCCCCCTTACCTGCATGGGTGGAAGCTTATTTCCGCCGCACGGCAGATTTAAGGGCAGCCTTGCGCCTTGGTGCGCTGGTTGTCTGGGTGCCGCTATCTGTGGGTTTTGAAGCGTGCCTGCTGCTTGTGCCCGGCACGCCAAAAATCCGCTGGACGCGGGTTATCTGGGGCGTGCTGTGCCGTATTATCGGGTTGCAGATCCATATTGTGGGGCAACGTGTGGGCACAGTGGGCGGCCTAAAAGCCCGCCAGCGGGGGGAACGCCCTGTTATCTATATTTGCAACCACATGTCTTGGTTGGATGTGCCTGTGCTGGGCACCATCCTTCCCTCCGTATTTGTGGCCAAGGGCGATATTGAAAAATGGCCCATCATGGGGTTGGTCTCACAAATCGGGCGCACCATTTTTGTCAGCCGCCAGCGCAGCACCACAGGCCGTGAGCGTGATGAAATGATCCGCCGCATGGTGGAGGGGGATAATCTGGTATTGTTCCCTGAAGGTACATCATCAGATGGCTCCCGCGTGTTGCCGTTTATGTCCGCCTTTTTTGCCATCGCAAAATTGCCACGCCTGAAGGAAGGCATGGATAAAAGCCTGCTGCCCATAACGTTTGAACCAGGCATGACGCCCCTTATCCAGCCCGTATCCCTTGTATATGACCGGCTGGAAGACCTGCCCATTTCCCGCCTCCGCCGCCCCGTGTTTTCATGGTACGGAGATATGGACCTTGGCCCCCATGTATGGGCCTTGCTGAAATGGAAGCGTTCCCGCGCAACTGTGTTGCTGCACGAACCGCTAGACCCAGATATGTTCCCCAGCCGCAAGGCTTTGGCACAGGCGGCATGGAAAGCCGTATCCATAGGGGCGGCAGAACTGCGCCAGAACCGTAAACCTACAGTTATCAAAGGCCGGTTTAACCCAGCCACTCTGCCTGCCAATTTTCTGCCGCCTTCTGTCAAGAAAGCCAAAAGGATACTTGACAGAACCGCCTGCTTTTTTGCTTCAATACGTATAAGACTTTAGGCAACAAACTAGGTGGCTGTTGCAAGCCACCAAACCCATAAGGAACATTCGGTCTGTTAACCGCCAGAATACTTTTTGGCCGTTCTTACCTTTCCACTATTCTCGCCTTGGTGAGAAAAGAGGCTTGACCTGCACGCGCTCTGGCCCGATTTCCTCCACCTGCCGCATGGAATGGGCCTGCGGCATAGCGGAGCGCCTGCCATCATGACTGGAACCCCAGCCAACACATCCCCTGCTCGTGGCCTGCACGTTATTACGTGGGGTTGCCAGATGAATGTGTATGATAGTGCACGTATGGGGGATGTTCTGCGACCACTTGGCTATCAGCCTGTTGCCACGCCAGATGCAGCGGACATGATTATCCTGAACACCTGCCACATTAGAGATAGAGCGGCAGAAAAAGTGTTTTCAGAACTCGGTCGCCTGCGCAAGATCAAGGAAGCGCGGGAAACCGCCGGGCAGCAAACCATTATTGCCGTAGCCGGATGCGTAGCACAGGCAGAAGGACAGGAAATTCTGGCCCGCGCGCCGTATGTGGATATTGTTCTGGGCCCGCAAACCTATCACCGCCTGCCAGAAATGGTAGCCCGTGCGGCCCGTGCAGGTGGCGCGGTTATTGAAACGGATTTTCCAGCAGAGCAGAAATTCGATTTTCTGCCAGAATCCGAGGCCCCGCAGACCGCAGGAAATTACACCGCTTTCCTTACCATTCAGGAAGGGTGCGATAAATTCTGCTCCTTCTGTGTGGTACCTTACACACGCGGGGCAGAAAGCAGTCGCCCCGTGCTTTCCGTGCTGGCAGAAGCACGCCGTATGGTGGAAAGCGGTGTAAAGGATATCTGCCTGCTAGGGCAGAACGTAAATGCCTATCATGGTGAAGGCCCGGATGGCTCCACATGGGGCTTGCCGCAACTGGCATATGAACTTGCCAAGCTGCCCGGCCTTTCCCGCATCCGTTACATGACATCCCACCCGCGAGACATGGATGATGCGCTGATAGCCGCCCACCGTGATCTGCCGGAGTTGATGCCGTTCCTGCATCTGCCGGTTCAGGCTGGGTCTGACCGTATTCTGCGTGCCATGAACCGTGGCCATACAGCAGATGAGTATCGGGATATCGTGCGCCGCCTGCGTGAAGCACGGCCCGATCTGGCTCTTTCATCCGATTTCATTGTGGGCCACCCCGGTGAAACGGATGAGGATTTTGAAGCCACCATGCAGCTTGTGCGTGATGTTGGCTTTGCTTTGGCTTATTCCTTCAAATACTCCCCACGCCCCGGCACCCCTGCCGCAGGCGCTGGCATGCAGGTGCCAGAGGATGTGAAGGATGCCCGCTTGCAAGCTTTGCAGGCCCTGCTGCGTGAACAACAGGATGCCTTTAATGCAACACTTGTGGGCAAAACCATTCCTGTTCTGTTTACCTCAGAAGGACGGAAACCGGGCCAGATAGCCGGGCGTTCTCCGTGGTTGCAGCCTGTGCATGTTTCTGGGCCCAAGCATCTGATTGGCAAGGAACTGCCCGTGCGTATTGTTGAACGCCTGACCAACTCCCTGTCCGGCGTTTTAGAAGAGGAGTGTGTGTCCGCTTGAGTAGCACGCGTATTTCCGCCTCACCCCGCATGGCAGCAGAAATGCCCCATGCCTCTGCTACCCTACAGTTTGAAGATAACACCCTTCTGGCGCGCCTTGTGGGAGACCACGATAAGCACTTACGCTGCTTGGAAGAAGGTTTGGAAGTGGAGGTTGCCCGGCGCGGCAACCGCATTTCCATTCAAGGTGTGCCCGAACAAACAGCCCGCACGCGTGCGGTGCTTGGCGTGCTGTACCAAAAACTGGCAGCAGGCGAAAACGTGGATATCAGCAGCATAGAGGCCGCCATACGCATGTCCCGCCCGCCCCAAAACACCACCAGCATTCTCCCCAACGCGCCACAGACCGCCCCGGAATTGGAAGGGGATCTCCCCCTTATCCGTATGCGGCATGGCAATATCGAACCCCGCTCCCCCGGTCAGGCCGCATATATGAAAGCACTGGCCAAAAAGGAACTGGTGTTTGGCATTGGCCCAGCAGGCACGGGCAAAACCTATCTGGCCGTGGCGCAGGCGGTGGCCATGTTGCAGGCTGGCTCCATTGATCGGATCATTCTTTCCCGCCCGGCTGTGGAAGCGGGTGAGCGGCTGGGTTTTCTGCCCGGAGATATGAAAGACAAAATCGACCCCTACCTGCGCCCGCTGTATGATGCCCTTTACGATATGCTGCCAGGGGATCAGGTCGTGCGCCGTATGGCTTCGGGGGATATTGAGGTGGCTCCGCTGGCCTTTATGCGCGGGCGCACGCTTTCTCATGCCTTTGTTATTCTGGATGAAGCCCAGAACACCACCATTGCACAGATGAAGATGTTTCTTACCCGCCTTGGCCCCGGCTCTCGCATGGTGGTTACGGGCGATCTTACGCAGATTGATCTGCCAGCAGGCACCACCTCCGGCCTACGTGATGCCGTAGAAACGCTTGAAAACGTAAAAGGAATTACTATTTCCCGCTTTGATTCAACAGATGTGGTGCGGCATAAGCTAGTCGCCCGCATTATTGAAGCCTATGATGCAAAGGCGACGGCTGTAAGGGACGCCTCCCATAGCAAGGGCCGTCAGGAGAAAAATGGAACCGCCAAGTAGCCCCGCCCATATCCCTATGCAGGATATGGATGCCCCAGAAAAAAGCCTGCCTTTTCAGGCTGTTTTTTCCGATGAGCAGAACGAAGGCCCTGAAATCCTTATCCGGGATAGGCGCTGGCGCTCTTATGTGCATAACCTGGAACAGTTGGTATGGCGCGCCTTGGCCGCTTGCTCAGAATATGGCGGCCTGCCCGATACTGTTGTTTTGGCAACAGATCGGGAGGTGCGAGAACTGAATGGCCGCCACCGTGGCAAGCAGCGCCCGACCAATGTGCTAACATTTGAACCTCCGCCCGGCATTAACGGCGGAGACATTATTCTGGCGCTGGAAACCGTGGTGCGTGAAGCCCGCAAAGCTGGCAAACCTGTTGCAGACCATCTTGCGCATTTGGTCATCCACGGCAGCCTTCATCTGGCTGGGTATGACCACCACCATCCTGGTGAAGCGCGCGAAATGGAAATGCTGGAATCCCGCCTGCTTTCGCGGCTCAAGGTTCCCAACCCTTGGAAACCCCGATCATGAGCGAACACGATTCCTCTTCAGACAAGCAGGAAGCCAATAGTCGCGGCCTGTTTTCCTTTTTCCACCGAAAAAAACATCAGACAGACCTGCGCAGCTCCATTGCCGCGCTTGTGCAGCAGGCTGCGGATGAACCAGAAGACTCTGCAACAGGTGAAAAACCGGAGCTAGACAGGCAAGAACGCGCACTTATTGCCAACGTGCTGCGCCTGCGCAACATTTCTGCCGATGATGTGATGGTGCCACGCGCCGATATTGTGGCCATGCCGGTTTCCATCAGTCTGGACGAAGCATTGGCCATGATGCGGCGGGAAAACCATTCCCGCATGCCAGTTTATCGGGATCAGTTGGATGATATTGTAGGCATGATCCATGTGAAGGATCTGATTGCCTATGTTGGCACCAGCGAGGCCTTTAATCTGGAAGTGCTTTTGCGCCAGCCGCTGATGATTGCCCCCCAAATTCCGGTGCTGGATCTGCTGTTACAGATGCGCCAGCGCCAGACCCACATGGCGCTTGTGATTGATGAATACGGCGGCATTGATGGTTTGGTAACCATTGAAGATCTGATTGAAACCATTGTGGGTGACATTTCAGATGAGCATGATGAGCCTGCCATTGTCATGATCACCCCACGGCCTGATGGGTCTTTCGATATAGATGCACGCTGCCCGATTGAAGAGTTTGAAAAAACCATCGGCCCCATTCTGACCGAGAGTGAAAGAGAGGCCGAAATTGAAACCATTGGCGGGCTTGTGTTCCGCATGGCAGGGCATGTCCCTACCCGTGGTGAAGTGCTGACGCATGAAAATGGCTATCTCTTCCGCGTGCTAGATGCAGATGCCCGGCACATCCGCCGTGTGCGCGTGCGCAAGCTAACCGAACAGTCTGCAACACCTACTCTGGCGGAAACATCTGCTACTACGGATAAATCTGTGGGTTGACGGCAGAGCAAATCTGCCGTCATGCCTTTAACCGCTTATGATTTGCACCCATTAAGGGAGACCGGATTTCCATGTCTTTCACCCGCCGTTCCATTTTAACTGCCGGAAGTCTGGCCGTTGCCTCCACTGCCCTGCGCGGTATCTCTTTAGCGGCAGATGCCACAGATACACGCTTCACCCCGCGTGAACTGGGCAACCCGAACGCCAAAATTGTTGTGGAAGAATGGTTCTCCCTTACCTGCATTCATTGTGCGCATTTTGCAGAAAACACCTTTCCGCAGGTGCAGAAAGAACTGATCGATACCGGGAAAATCCGCTACGTTTTTCATGATTTTCCCACAGATCAGCTCGCAACAGTTGCCGCCATGGTCGCCCGCACCCTGCCACCAGAACGGTATGAGCCTTTCTGCTCCTCCCTGCTTTCCAGCCTAGACCGCTGGGCCTACACCAAGGAAGGCAACCCGAAGGATGAGCTCAAGAAAATGGCCGCCTTTGCTGGCATGCCGGGCGATACGTTTGAAAAAGCCATTGCTGATCAACAACTCATGCAGTTCATTCTAAACCAGCAGACCGAAGCGCAGGACAAATTCCATTTTGATTCCACCCCCACTTTCCGCTTCAACAATAAAGAGCAGGTGTCCAGCGCGCTAACTTACGATGACTTTGCCAAGTATTTGGCAAAAGCCAGCTAAGCTTACGCATGCTCTCCTAAGCCCGCGCACCTTACCTGCATGACAGTTCGTTTTGTTCGTCTGCGCATTGTCGGATTCAAAAGCTTTGCGGATCCGGTAACGGTAGAAATCCTACCCGGGCTGACAGGTATTGTCGGCCCCAATGGGTGTGGCAAATCCAATGTGGTGGAAGCCCTGCGCTGGGTTATGGGCGAATCTTCTGCCCGTTCCCTCCGTGGGGGGGAAATGGATGACCTTATTTTTGCAGGCACCACAGGCCGCCCCGCCCGATCTTTAGCCGAAGTAACTGTTACGCTGGAAGGCACCAAGGGTTTTGGCCCTGCCGCCTTTGCAGATATGGACGAACTGCAAATTACCCGCCGGGCAGAACGCGGGTCTGGCAGTGATTACCGCATAAATGGTCGGCCCGTACGTGCGCGAGATGTGCAAACCCTATTTGCCGATCTGGCATCTGGCGCACGTTCTTCCGCCATGGTGAGCCAAGGCCGCGTGGCCATGCTGGTGGGCGCTCGGCCAGAAGAACGCCGTACCATTTTGGAAGAAGCCGCAGGCATTACCGGCCTGCACGCCCGCAGGCATGAAGCAGAACTCAAGCTGCGTGCCACAGAATCCAACCTGACACGCGCAGAAGACCGCCGCCAGCAACTCTCAGACAGACTGGATGGACTAGCCGAACAATCGCGCGATGCCAGCCGCTACCGAGAGCTTTCTGCTGCGTTACGAGAAGCAGAAACAGAACTTCTGGCCGTATTACATGCACGTGCCCGATTGGCTGTAGAACGCGCGATTGATAACGCCGCCCGCGCCCGCAAAGCCCTAACCGAACATGAGGAAGCCGCGGAAAGCGCGGTGGTTGCCGAGTTTGAAGCCAATAAGGTTTTGCCCGGAGCCAGAGAAAAAGCTGATGCAGCCCGCACCGCGCTGGAACGGTGCCGTGTGCTGGCCGAAGGCGTTGCACGGGAAGAAGAACGCGCCGCCACACAGGCCAATGATGCAGCAGAACGCCTAAAACAGCATGAAGCAGACGCAGACGCGGCCAAAACCCGGCTGGATGATGCCACTGCAACACTTGAACGCCTACAAGCTGAAAAAGCAGAAACAGAAGCCAACATTATCTCACTCCCTGCCCGCACGGCAGAGACAGAGGCAAAGCAACAGGCTCTTACAAAAGAACTGGCAGAAACAGAGCAGAAGCTCACCCAGTTAACCGCAGACCTGAACACCGCACGCGCCGCCCATGAACGTGCAGCAGAAAATCTAACAACCGCACAAAATCACCATGCCCGTATTGCGGCTGCATACACCGCATTACAGGCAGAATTGACATTACTAGAGCAGCAACTACCGGATTCTGAGGCCATTCAAGCGACACAAAAATCTGTCGAAGAAGCCCAAACCGCTTTCCAGAATGCCAAAACCACATTGGATGCGGCGGAGCGCACGCGGTCTGAATGCAATGTGGCGCTTTCCGTTGCGCGCAATAATGCACAAGCAGCAGAACAAGCGCTTACCGAACTGCGGCGCACTCTGGAACAAGCACGCTCTCGGCTGGATTCTCTCAAGGCTGATCTCGCTCAAGCGGAAAAACGTCATGCCGATACGCTGGCCGCTTTGGTTGAAGAAAGCATCCGAACCCAGCTTAAGCAGGAAACCGAATCTGCCTTTCAAGCCGTGCACGCTGCCCGTGAAGCTCTGGAAAAAGCAGAAACAGAACGGCTAACCACCAATACAGCCCTAACTGATGCCAGCCGCGCCGCGCAGGAAGCTGAAGCCCAGCGCCGCAATGCAGAAAACAACCTGCGGGCTGCCGAATCCTCTTTCAAACGCGCAACGCAGGAAGCCCAAACCCTTACGCAAGCGCTGGAAAAGGCACAAGCAGACGCCCCGCCTGAAGATGCGCTCAAGCAAGCGCGGGAACAACGCGCCACACAAGAACAGGCCCTGCAAACAGTTGTGCAGGCGCTTGAAACAACAGAGCACAACCTGCAACACCATCGGCAGGAACAAACACAAACTCAGCAACAGCTTACCACTCTGCAAGCCGAACTCACCCGCCTGCGTGCGCAAGCTGAAGGCTTGGCCGAAGCACTGGGGAATGAGAAAGAAGCCTCGGCTGAGCCCATATCCGCTCAGATCACCGTTCCCGAGGAATACGAAGTTGCGCTGGCTGTAGCGCTTACAGATGGGTTGGACGCCCCCGCGGCAGACAATGCCCCGCGCGGCTGGCATTTGCTAAAAGATGCCGCTACCGCACCTCTGCCCGGCAAAGCTGTTGCGCTTAAATCCGTTATTACGGCACCGCCAGAACTGAACAGAGTGCTGGCATATACTGGCGTTGTACCCGATGGCACAGATGGCACCAGCTTGCAGGCACAACTTTTGCCGGGGCAATGCTTGGTTTCTCGCGCCGGAGATTTATGGCGATGGGATGGTTTTTACACCCGCGCGGGTGAACCCGATTCCTCTGCCCGCAGGCTGGCCCAACGCCGTATTCTGCGCGAAACGTCGGCCCGCATTGCGGAAATGGAACAGTATGTTCCGCAAACTGAGCAAAAAGCTGTAGCCGCCCGCGCCAATGTACAGGCCGGGGAAAAGCTAGCGCAGGAACAGCGCATAGAACGCAGTAAGCTAGAACAAAACCTGCAAAAAGCCCGTACGCAGGAATCTGATCTGGAACGCCAGCACACATCGTTCCGGGCACGGTTAGATGCGCTGCGTCCACAGCAGGAACGCGCGCTTGCCGCCCAAACAGAAGCCGAATCTGCCTTGGCAACGGCCACAGCAGCACAACAGAATCTGCCCCCCGATCAAAGCTTTCAACAAGCCCTCGCCACCGCGCGGGAACAACATGCAGCCGCACAAAAAGCGGAGCAGGACTGCCGCACAGCCCTTAAACTGGCAGAACAGACCTTCCAACGTGCGCAGCAAAAGCAGACCCAAACAGAAAACCAGCACACAGCCGCCACAACGCGGCTGGAAACACTGGCGCCAGAACGCCTCCGCCTCCGCCAGAATCTGGAAGCCGAAGAAGCCAACGTTCTTGAACTTGAGCAGCGGTTAACATCTGCCCAAACAGAAAACGCCACAGCGGTGGCCCTGAAAGACGCACAAAACAATCTGGAACAGGCGCAACAGGCCTTTCAAACGGCCACATCCACCTTTACCCAAGCCGAAAAAGCTGCTCAAGACACCATCCAACAGCAGCAAAAAATACAGGAGCAGGCCCTTACGCTGCGCAGCCGAATTGCCGCCCTAACCCCTCGGCTAAAAGAATTGCAGCAAGAACAGCAGGACTCCCAAGATAAACTCACAGCCGCCACACAAACAGAAGCCCAAACAGCCGCAGATCTGCCACAGGATGCCGAGGAAACACTCGCCCAGTTGCACACACAGCGCGCGGCTCTTACCAGTCAGCTAGAAGCAACGCGTGAACTGCGCGCCACCCTTCAGGCCGAATCCTCAACGCTGGAAATACGCCTGACATCTCTTGTGGCCGCAGCAGAAGAATGGAGCCAACGCGCCACCACAGCGCGCACAGAAGCCGAGAACGCAGCCCAACGCGTGGAAACAGCACGTAATGAGCACACCAAGGTTTCAGAACTTCCGGCCGAAGCGCAACGCCAGAAACAACAAACCCTTTCAGCACTAGAAGAAGCCGAAGCAGCCTATGCACAGGCAGATAAAATACGCGCTGAAGCCGAAGCTGCATTAAACGCCGCCAATGAACAACGCCGCCGTACAGAATCTGAGCTGAACACTGCGCGTGAAAACCTGCTAAAAGCCGATGCTAAAAGTGAGCAGGCACAGGCTATTCTGGATCAACTTTTGGCCGATACCCCTGCCCCGCCGCGTCAACCCACGGGGGATCTGACAGAAGCGGCTGAAAGCTCCCTACGCCGCAAAATCTCTCGCCTCACGCGTGAACGCGAGGATATGGGGCCAGTCAACCTGCGTGCAGAAATTGAAGCCGAAGAGGCATCTACCCAAGCGCGCACACTGGCAGATGAGATTGCAGATCTAGAAGCCGCCATTAGCCGCTTGCGTGGTTCCATCGGCACACTAAATAAAGAAGGACGTGAACGGCTGATGGCCGTGTTTACGCAGGTGGATCACCACTTCCAGTCCTTGTTCACCCGCATGTTTGGTGGTGGCCGTGCGCATCTGGGGCTTGTGGGCAGTGATGATCCGCTGGAAGCAGGGCTGGAAATTTACGCCCAGCCACCGGGTAAAAAGCTTGCCACACTTTCCCTTCTCTCTGGGGGTGAACAAGCTTTAACCGCATTGTCATTGATTTTCGCGGTTTTCCGCTGTAACCCTGCACCAGTATGCGTTCTTGACGAAGTGGACGCGCCGCTGGATGATGCCAATGTAGGCCGGTTTAGCGCCCTACTTGGTGATATGGTAACCGAAGCGGGAACCCGTTTTCTGGTGGTAACCCACCATCAGTTAACTATGGCCCATATGGATCACCTGTTTGGTGTCACCATGCAGGAGCGAGGCGTAAGCCGCGTGCTTTCAGTTGATCTGGCACGGGCTGCTTCCATGGCTGGCCAGAATGATAAGGAAGAACCGAATGTCGCATCCTGAAAAGGCGGCTGACATCTCTGTGCAACAGAGCAGCAAGTCTTCTCGTGGCTGCTTTAAAAAGATCGCTCTGGCTGTTGGGCTGTGCGTAGCCGTGGGCACAACACTGGTTGTGCAACACTCCAAGGCCTATGGCATTATGGCGCGCATCCATCATGGGCTGATTGTTTGCACACCGGGTACAGGGCTTGTAACCACCCCGGTTTCCACCTCCTCACCTCATAATGGCGTGCCCTCCATGCTACGGTTGGAACTTGCCAATGGGCCGGATGGCCGGATTATGGTGGAACCCGGCTCTAATGAACTAGAAGGCGTGCTGGCCTCTGCCCACCACTCCAACACACTGCTGATGCTGGATATCAACAGCGCCAGTGCCGATAATGTGGTAAAGCTGGTACGCAAAACCCGGATGCGGGATAGGGTTATTCTGGTGCCTTCAGATCATAAGGACACAGAAACCGTTCTGCATGCCGATTCCAAAATTATGGTGGCCATTCCCGTGCATTCCGAGCGCGATGCCTATGCTGCCCACAAACTGGCAGGCCACCATCCTTATGCCGCCTACCTTTCGCCTTCTGCCGCACCATATTTGTTTGCCCTGACACACCGCGATGCCGAAGCTATTATTACGGATAATCCGGACACACCCAAAAGCTCCACCAGTGAGTTTCTGGCTGAACGCCCTGTGGATATCATGATTACTCAACAGCCCACACAAATGGCTGATACAACCACCAATAAAAGCTAAGCGTAAAAAAGGCTTCTTCCCACCTCTGTTAAAGATGCAGGAAGAAGCCAGAAAAAAGAGGTAGAAAACCTACCTCTTCTTCTTTTTACGCAGGCATCATGGTGCCTGTTTCAATAAACCGCTGATGCCAGGAAAGAGCTTCCGTCAGCAAGTGTGGTGTATGCTTACCAAAGGAGTTCTTGAGCGCACGGTCAAAGTAATCCTGCAACATGGGCCGGTAATCTGGGTGTGCGCACTTAGAAATAATTTCACGCGCACGCTGCACGGGTGAAAGCCCACGCAAATCTGCCAGACCCTGCTCGGTTACAAATATCTGCGCATCCTGCATGATGTGGTCCACATGCGCAGCCATAGGCACAATGGCAGAAATCTTGCCACCTTTGGCCGTAGAAGGAGACAGGAAGATGGATAGATAGGAACTGCGGGCAAAATCTCCCGAACCCCCAATACCATTCATCATCTTGGAACCCATCACGCGGGTAGAATTTACGTTGCCGTAAATATCTGCCTCAATCATGCCGTTCATGGCAATACAGCCTAAACGGCGGATAATGCCGGGGCTGTTGCTCACATCCTGCTGGCGCAGAATGATCTTGCTCCGGAAGAAATCCATACGGTTATTGATTTCTTCCGCCGCTTCCGGGCTGAGTGAAAAAGATGTAGCAGAGGCAATACGCATACGGCCAGAATCCAGCATAGCCAACATGCCATCCTGAATGACCTCACTATACCCGACCAAATTTTCAAACGGGCCTTCCTTCAGCCCTTCCAGCACGGCATTGGCCACATTGCCCACGCCAGACTGAAGAGGCAGAAGCGATGGCGGCAGCCGGTTCTGTTTGACTTCATGCCCAAAGAAATCAAGCAGGTAGCCTGCAATGGCCTTGGCTGTTTCATCCGGCGCAGCAAATGGGGCGTTTCTGTCCCTATCATTCGTGCGCACAATGGCAGCAATTTTATCTGGGTTTACACGTAAAACCGTACCACCCACGCGCTGGTCTGCCCGTACAATCGGCACAATATCACGCGTTGGCGCACCGCTTACGTTGCCATCCCAGATATCATGAATGCCTTCCAGCGCCGGATTCTGCCATTCATTCACTTCAATAATGACTTTGTCAGCCAGATTGAGGAATGTCTGGGAGTTGCCGACAGAAGATGTAGGCACAATACCGCCATCTTCCGTAATGGCTGTAGCTTCCACCAGAGCAATATTGAACTTGCCGTAATTGCCCTGAATGGCGCGGCCAGCTACCTGCCCCAGATGGTTATCAAAATATTCTGTCTCACCCGAATTAATACGGTTGCGCATGGTGGCATCCGTATTGAATGGTGAGCGGAAATAAACCCCGTTGGCCTTTGCCAGTTCACCATCCAACTGTGGGCCGGTAGAGGCACCCGTAATCAGGCTGATCTGGTATTTCTCACCCCGATCATGCGCAGCCTCCATTCGGCGGGCCAGCGCCTTGGGTACTTCCTTGGGGTAGCCTGCACCAGTAAAGCCACTGGTGCCCACCACATCACCGTGTTTAATCAACTCGGATGCGGTTTCTGCCGGACATACTTTACTGCGCAGCGCGACGTTCCGAATGCGCTCTGTCATGAGAGGGCTTCCTGTTCTTTTTCAAGCTGTTCCGAATTCCCGAAAGCACAGACCACCAAGAAGGCGCGGCTGCAACTGTTTGAAGCCGTTCCAGCACATTCTTCTACCTGTGGCATGTTATCCTTCCGTTTCAGGCTGTTTTTCAAAAACCCGATTGCCCGTATAACGTAAGCGCAAACAGATCGTGCTGGCGCGTCACATACTTGTGCACGATCTGGGGGCAAATGAAAAAAAACTTGCTGTTCCAGTTCCTGTTTGATCTCGAAAAGCCTACATGGAAGTAAGGAAATAACGGATTAAAACACCATGCTTGAACTGCTTCCCCCTGACGGAAACGTGAAAGATACAATGCGAAACGGACTCCGCATTGTGGGGGACGTGCATGGAGATCTGGACGCTTTCCGCCATGCCGTTGCCACAGACCGCTTTGTGATTCAGCTAGGTGATCTTGTAGATTACGGGCCAGACAGCGCAGGCGTATTGCGGCTGATGTTGCAGGTTATGCACGAAAAACGGGGGCTGTTTTTAATTGGCAACCATGATCGCAAACTTGGGCGCGCCCTTATGGGTAAGCGTTTGCGCTCTACCCCTCATTTAGAAGAAACACTGGCACAGCTTTATCAGCCAGAAAACACCGATGTCTTGCATGCCCTTTTGCCCGTGCTGGAAAACGCCCCGGCATGGCTGGTGATGGGCCAGACCGTTTTTGTGCACGGCGCGTTTGACCCACGTATGCTGATGGAACCACCTCCGCCGCCATTAGGCCGCGTTACCTATCTGCTTTCTCGCGCTTTGTTTGGAGAAACAACAAACCGCATGCAGCCAGATGGATACCCCGAACGCACACTAAATTGGGTAAACACCATTCCCGCAGGGTACACCATTTATTGCGGGCATGATCAGCGCTCCACCAATGGCTGCCCGCTGGCCATTCCGGGCCGTTCTGGCGGGCAGGCCATTTTTGTAGATACGGGCGCTGGCAAAGGGGGACATCTGGCATGGCTAGACCTGCCCCCACCTTTTGTGGAAAAAGCCTGAGCAGACTTTACCAACCACAGCGCATTTTACAGGCGCTGGTGCATATTCTGACAGAACCGGAACAGCATGACCGTGACAGACGACCAGTCCATCTCCCCCACTCAGGCCCTTCAGAACCTGCGCTGCAGCATAGACAACATCGATTCCGCCTTGGTTTCCATGCTGGCTGAACGCTTCCGTTGCACCAAGGCTGTGGGGGCACTTAAAGCACGCTACAACATGCCACCAGCAGACCCAGCGCGTGAGGCCCAGCAGATTGCCCGCCTGCGCAAACTGGCAGAAGATGCGCATCTGGATCCGGATTTTGCTGAAAAGTTCCTGAACTTCATTATCCATGAAGTTATCCGGCACCATGAGGCCATCGCACGGCAAACAGCCGAAGCCCCCAAGGCATAAGACCTACGCATGCGCCGCCTTGTTCTGCTTCGCCATGCTGAAGCAGCTTCCGCCCCGTTAGGAGATTTCAGCCCTGAAGCTGATATGAACCGTCCCCTTACACCTGCGGGGCAAGAGGCGGCACGGCGTTGCGGGCATTGGCTGGCAGCGCACAGCATTGTTCCTGATAGTATTATATGCAGCCCGGCCTTACGCACACGGCAGACATTGGCTGGGGCAGTTACGGCTCTCCCGCCCACTCTCCCTCCGCCGGATTATTGTGCGGATATTTACGAAGCCACGCCCGAGGCTTTGTTGGCACACATTCAGCAGGCACCCGATTCAGCTTTTACCGTGCTGATGGTGGGGCATAATCCAGGTATTTCCTTATTAGCCCACCACTTAGATATGCAGGCCAGTGAACTGGACCAGGGATTCGCGCCGGGGGCTGTTGCCATTTTTGAAATGTACGGAAGCAACACATTGCCGGATATGACACACTGGCAAATGTGCGATGGCCAAAGCATGCATTTGCACACATTCGCGCGACCCTAACCCCAAAAAACTGTGGTTTTCCAAGCATACTCCGTTCCGATAACGCTTCGTTTATCGCCAGCAATCTTCCGGTTTCCTTTTGAATAGGTGACAAAGTGGAACGAGCAGGCCGCAGCAGCGACCGTGGCCCAAACATGCAAAAGGAAACACTAATGAGCGCGTCGCAGAAAGAAGGTAAGCTATCTACCGCTACCATTTCGGTTGGTGGGAAATCCGCCGAAATGCCTGTACTTTCAGGCACTCTGGGACCGGATGTTGTCGACATCCGCAAACTTCCGGCGCAACTGGGCGTTTTCACGTTTGACCCCGGTTACGGGGAAACAGCCGCCTGCAACAGCAAAATCACCTTTATTGATGGCGACAAGGGTGTTCTGCTGCACCGTGGCTACCCCATTGCCCAGCTAGCGGAAAATGCTTCCTATGAGGAAGTTATCTATCTGCTTCTGAATGGTGAACTGCCGAACAAAGCACAGTACGATACCTTCACCAACACCCTTACAAACCACACCCTGCTGCACGAGCAGATCCGCAACTTCTTTAACGGCTTCCGGCGTGATGCCCACCCCATGGCCATTCTGTGCGGCACGGTTGGGGCTTTGTCTGCCTTCTACCCAGATGCCAACGATATTGCCATTCCCGCCAACCGGGATCTGGCCGCCATGCGCCTGATTGCCAAAATCCCAACCATTGCAGCATGGGCATACAAATACACGCAGGGTGAAGCCTTCATCTATCCGCGGAATGATCTGAACTACGCAGAAAATTTCCTGTCCATGATGTTCGCGCGCATGTCCGAACCCTACAAGGTTAACCCTGTTCTGGCCCGCGCCATGAATCGGATTCTGATCCTGCATGCCGATCATGAACAGAATGCTTCCACCTCTACCGTGCGTCTGGCGGGTTCTACAGGCGCCAATCCGTTTGCCTGTATTGCTGCGGGCATTGCGGCCCTGTGGGGGCCTGCACATGGTGGTGCTAACGAAGCCGTGCTGAAAATGCTGGCTCGCATTGGCAAGAAAGAAAACATCCCTGCCTTTATCGCGCAGGTGAAAGACAAGAACAGCGGCGTAAAGCTGATGGGCTTTGGCCACCGCGTTTACAAAAACTTCGACCCACGTGCGAAAATTATGCAGCAGACCTGCCACGAAGTGCTGACAGAACTGGGCATTAAGGACGATCCGCTGCTTGATCTGGCTGTCGAGCTGGAAAAAATTGCCCTGAGCGATGATTACTTCGTGCAGCGCAAGCTCTACCCGAATGTGGATTTCTATTCCGGCATCATTCTCAAGGCCATGGGCATTCCCACCAGCATGTTCACCGTGCTGTTTGCCGTTGCCCGCACCACCGGCTGGGTTAGCCAGTGGAAGGAAATGATTGAAGAACCGGGCCAGCGTATCAGCCGCCCTCGCCAGCTTTATATTGGCGCACCACAGCGCGACTATACGCCTCTTGCCAAACGGTAAGATAGGTTAACCCAAAAAGCCGGTTTTCCTTATGGAAGACCGGCTTTTTGTTTGTCCTGTTCTTCAGCGCCACAAAGACACAAGCCACCACTTGGGCATAAAAAAACGCATGCCCTAACGGAACATGCGTCTGATTACATAGGGCTGTACGCCTTAGGTGCGTTAGTTGCAATCACACCCTTTGGTTGGCCCGGAATCCATGCGGACAACATGATGATCAATCCATTCGGACACAAGGCGGCGCGCTTCATTCACTGATGCTTCGGGGTGATGAATACGGTACAAGGTGGTGCAGGCATTAAATGCCGTAACATCCGCTGTCCCAACTTCGCGCAGTTCCTTGTAAGCCGTTATAACGGCCCGCTCACACTTGCGCGCGATACGATTAGCTTCGGCGGCCACGGCATATTCCTTAACTGATAATCAATCTTAACTGGGAATGATTAAACGCTACATCAACCATATAAGCAAGGTGCAAAAATCAATTCTGGGGCTTTTGAACATCACAAGTTTTTCACTCATACGCCGCCCACCTATTTATCTGGCATGCATATGCAGGAAAACTGCCATATCAGGCATAGATTTTCCACGCCTGCGGCGTTATTCCAAACATATATAGACAACCGCCAAATTCAAGGACATGCGCACATGACATCACCCTCAGGCGTGGCCTCTGCCCACCCCGCTGAGACCAGCGACTGGGACCGCGACGCGGCCCTGACCACCGCACGCCTGCTGCTGGAAATCAAAGCCGTAAATTTCCGCCCGGAAGATCCGTACACCCTGACTTCTGGCTGGAAATCTCCCGTCTATATTGATTGCCGCCGCATTATCTTTTTCCCCCGCGCCCGTGCCAAAATTATGGAACTTGGGGTGGAAAAAATTGGCCGCCACGTTGGGTATGAAAGCCTGGATGCCGTTGTGGGTGGTGAAACCGCAGGCATTCCGTTTGCCGCATGGATGGCAGACCGCATGATGCTGCCGATGGCTTATGTGCGCAAAAAACCCAAAGGTTTTGGCCGCAACGCCCAGATTGAAGGCGATGTGCCCGAAAACATGCGCACCCTGCTGGTAGAAGATCTGACCACCGATGGTGGCTCCAAAGTGCAGTTTGCCAATGCGTTACGTAATGCTGGCGCCATTATCAACCACGCATTTGTTGTGTTCTATTACGGCGTTTTCCCCGGTGCGCAGAACACGCTGGCAGAAATGAACGTATCTTTGCATGCCCTGTGCACGTGGTGGGATGTGCTGGAAGCATGCTCTACACGGCCATACTTCTCTGAAGAAGCTGCATCAGAAGTGCGGCGTTTTCTGGAAGATCCTTGCGCTTGGTCTGCTCGCCACGGTGGCGTTGGCACTTTGGAAGAAGCCGCTGCATTTAAAGCCAACAAGGATAAATAAAACGGTGCAGATAGATGGCCCTGCCCTTTTTGGCCCCCGGCATATTCTGGCATTTGATTCCGGAATTGGAGGTTTGGGTATTGTCAGGGCCATTCAAGCGCTGGCGCCAGATGTCTGCATAGATTATTTGGCCGACACCGCCATTTTTCCGTATGGCGAACAGGATGACGATTTTCTTATTGAGCGAATCGTCTCCTTGCTCTCTCAGGCTATTCGGCGGCTTCAGCCTCAGGCTGTGGTGGTGGCCTGCAATACGGCCAGCACATTGGCGCTGGAAGCCCTGCGGGCCGCATGGCCAGATATGCCCTTTGTAGGATGTGTTCCGCCCATACGCTGGGCTGCGCGTATCACCCAAACCAAGGTTATCGGGTTGCTGGCCACACGCGCCACCGTGCGGCGGCCATACCTTTCTCGGCTCCATGCGCTTTACGCGCCAGAATGCACACTTATTGCCCATGCCGCCCCCGGCTTAGCTGGATGTGCGGAATTAGCCTTCCGTGGACAGGATGTGCCTGATTCTACGATTTTACGAGAAATAGAAGGGCTGTTTGTTCACCCGGATTCTAACAGACTGGATGCTGTAGGCCTTGGCTGCACACATTATACCTTTGTGCTGAACCGCCTGCGTGCGCTCTCTCCACCCGGCCTGACGTGGCTAGACCCTGCGCCAGCCGTAGCGCGGCATACCTGCAACCTGTTGGCTCATTTACCACAGAAAACCCACACACACCGCTACGCATGGTTTACGGCCCTACCTGATACCCAGAACGATCAAGCCCTGCTCACACACTTAAAGCCTTACGGGTTCAGTGCCGTGACATTATGGGAAGATATTAATGAGGTAGAAGCCAGCTATTAACCCGTAATAGCCAGCCCCCAATACACAGCCGCTCTTAACGCTCGCGGCTGGCAGAATAGCTGGCCGTTTCCAGCAGCAGGTTTTTCAATGTGTCATCTGGGAACATAGAAAGATTTTCACGTGCTTTAGCCGCGTAATCTTCCGCACATTTTAGGGTAATCCCAATTGCATTTGTTTCTGCAATACGACCCAACGCGGCTTCCAGATCTCCGGGGTGCTGATCACATTCCTCAATCACCCGGCGCCAGAAAATACGGTCTTCCTCATTCCCGGCTTCGTAAGCTGCCAGAACAGGCAGGGTGACTTTTCCTTCACGGAAATCATCCCCTACTTCCTTACCCAGTGTGGCCTGATCTGCCGCATAATCCAGCGCATCATCAACAAGCTGGAAAGCCATGCCCAAATTGGCACCATACATGCGCAATGCTTCACGCTGTTCTGGCGTAGCTTCACCAATGACAGCGCCAGATTCGCACGCAGCAGCAAACAGTGCTGCTGTTTTGCCGTAGATAACCTGCAAATACTGATCTACCGATGTGGAAAGATCATTCTGCGTGGTCATCTGCATGACCTCACCTTCCGCCAGCGTGGCAGAAGCCGCAGACAGAATCGCCATAACACCCAGTGAGGCATCGGCTGTTAGAATCTGGAAAGACCGCGCAAACAGGAAGTCCCCCACCAGCACAGAAGCCTTGTTGCCAAAAATGGCATTGGCGCTTGCCAGCCCACGGCGGAGCTGGCTGTCATCCACCACATCATCATGAAGCAGCGTGGCTGTGTGAATGAATTCTACACACGCGGCAATTTCTACATGCCGCATGCGCCCATCCTGATTATTGTAGCCGCACATTCTGGCCGCAGCCAGAGTAAGCAAGGGCCGCAGCCGCTTTCCGCCAGCCGCCACTAAATGGGCCGCAAGCTGCGGTATAAGTGCCACGGGGCTTTGCATACGGTCTACAATGACCTGATTGCAGGCAAGCATGTCCGACGCAAGATAATCGGCCAGCGCTTTCAGGCCTGCTTCTCCTGGTTTACTCACTGAAACTCCAGATCCATCCTGGCTTGTGGTTCTGCCTGTTTCTGACAGACTGATTGCAACACCCAAACGTTTTATCCCCCAGCCATGGGATGAGTTGACGTTCTTCTATATGCGAGGCACCTGAAAAACGGTCAAGCGCCTACGAATTCAAGCCAGCCAGACACATAGCTCCCATCGGAAACCATGCCAGCTCGTTTTGCCATTACTCCCGGAACGCTTTTGCGTGGCCGTATCTCCTATAGCCAGTTTCTGCAAGGCTATCGCACCGGGTTGGAACCCGTGCTTATGGCTGCCGCTGTACCGGCCCGTAAAGGCCAGCATGTGCTGGAAATTGGCTGTGGCGCTGGAGCCGGGCTGCTTTGCCTGCTCCACCGCGCGCCCACCCTTCAGGGCACGGGCGTGGAAAAAGAAAGTGATACAGCAACCCTGGCCCAGCAAAACATGGTCGCCAACCATCAGCAGAATATCAGGATTCTGAATGCCACATTTCCCGATGTTTTTCTGGAAGATAACCCGCTGCCCGAACAATATTTTGACCACTGCATGGCGAATCCACCGTGGCATGCCCCTTTAGGCACAGCCTCGGCGCACCCGCGTCGTGATCTGGCCCGGCGGATGGGGGCAGATACCTTACCCACATGGATTGCAGGCGCAGCCCGAATCCTGCGCCATAAAGGCAGCCTTACGCTTGCTTTACCCGCGGCATTAGCAGACCAAGCCATTTTCTGCCTGAGCAAATCCGGATTTGGGGGTGTTACGCTTTATCCGTTCTGGCCAAAGGCCGGGCGAGAATCGCGCATTGTCTTGGTGCAGGCCCGCAAAGGCGTTAAAAGCCCAGCCCGTGTTTTGGCTGGTCTGGTGCTGCACGAAGCCGATGGCGCTTTCACGCCATCGGCCCGCACAGTGCTGGAAGAAGGCGCCCCGTTGCCAGGGCTATAAGCTGTTTATTCGAACACAGAGTTTTCAAAAGCCTCTTCCCACGTACCGGCTGTGGAAGCACGGCTGTATTCTGTGGAGCGGTTTTCAAAGAAGTTGGTGTGTTCTACGGCATTCAACATATCATCCAACCACGGCAGCGGGTTGGTTGTGGTGTTGTAAATTGGCTCCAGCCCAAGCTGAGTAAGGCGACGGTCTGCAATAAAGTGGATGTAGGTTTTCACCTGCTCCGCATTCAGCCCTTCTACAGCACCCATTTCAAAGGCCAGATCAATAAAGGCCTCCTCATGCTCTACAATGGTGCGGCAGATATCTGTTAGTTCCGTGCGTAGCTGCTCTGTCCACAGCTCAGGGTTTTCCTGAATGAACACGCGGAACAACCGGATAATGGACAGGCAATGCAGTGTTTCATCACGCACAGACCATGAAACAATCTGCCCCATGCCCTTAAGTTTGTTGAAGCGCGGGAAGTTTAGCAGAATGGCAAAAGAGGCAAAAAGCTGAAGCCCTTCCGTAAAGGCCCCAAAAGCTGCCAGCGTTTTGGCGATTTCATGCTTGCTGTCCACCGTGAACGTTTGCATGTAATCGTATTTATCCTTCATCTCCTTATACTTAAGGAAAGCGGAATACTCGGTTTCGGGCATACCGAGTGTATCCAGAAGGTAGCTGTACGCTGCAATATGGATGGTTTCGATGTTAGAGAAAGCTGAAAGCATCATCAGCACTTCCGTGGGTTTAAACACACGGCTGTAGTGCTTCATGTAGCAGTTGTTCACTTCCACATCGGACTGGGTGAAGAAGCGGAAAATCTGCGTCACCAGATGCTGTTCACCTTCGTTCAGAACGCGGTGCCAGTCTTTTACATCATCGGCCAGAGGCACTTCTTCTGGCAGCCAGTGCAGCCGCTGCTGCGTCAGCCACGCATCATACGCCCATGGGTAGCGGAACGGCTTGTAAACCGGGTTGGCTGTCAGCAGGTCAAACTTCTGTTCCTGCTGCGGCTCCTGACCAGACATATGCTCGCTCATGCTGCCTCCCTTAACGGCAACACGCAGGATGCCGTCATATTTCTTTTATAAACAAATTGTTAGTAGCCAATGCTTACTGACAGGCCAAGCATTCTTCGTAGTCATTCCCGCTTGATGCAGAACCTGACGATGCTTGGGATGAATCCACATTCATCACATCATTCTTGGCCAGAACATTGCTCACTGTATCTGCACGCTGGATAGACAGGCTGCGGCAATAATACAAAGATTTCAGGCCCTTTTTCCAAGCCATGTAGTGGATCTGGTGCAGATCCCGCTTATGCACATCGGCCGGAAGGAACAGATTGACGGACTGTGCCTGACAGATAAACGGCTGGCGATCTGCCGCATGCTCCACGATCCAACGCTGATCCAGTTCGAACGCGGTTTTAAACACGTCCTTTTCCTGCTGGGTCAAAAAATCCAGATGCTGCACGCTGCCTTTGCTGGTGGTAATGGAAGACCACACCTCCGGCGTATCCTGCCCTTTTTCCTCCAGCAGCTTCTGCAAATGCCGGTTACGTACGGTAAAGGAGCCGGAAAGCGTTTTCTGCAAGAACACATTGGCCGCAATTGGCTCAATGCCGGGGCTGGCGTTCCCCGCAATAATGGAAATGGACGCCGTAGGCGCAATAGCCATCTTGTTAGAAAAGCGTTCCATAACGCCGTATTCTTCAGCATCCGGGCATGGGCCGCGCAGTTCCGCCAACTTGCGGGATGCTGCATCTGCCTGCTCACGAATATGCTTGAAAATCTTACGGTTCCAGACCTTTGCTATCACACTTTCAAACGGCACGTTGCGGCTTTGCAGGAAGGTGTGGAAGCCCATAACACCAAGCCCAACAGAGCGTTCACGCATGGCCGCATATTTGGCGCGGTGCATATCTTCTGGCGCACGGTCGATAAAGTCCTGCAGCACATTATCAAGGAACAGCATCACGTCCTCAATAAACTGCGGGTTATCCTTCCACTCATCCC
Organism: Acetobacter sp. DmW_125128; assembly: GCF_008704325.1. Taxonomy (NCBI): domain Bacteria; kingdom Pseudomonadati; phylum Pseudomonadota; class Alphaproteobacteria; order Acetobacterales; family Acetobacteraceae; genus Acetobacter; species Acetobacter sp. DmW_125128. The sequence continues at coordinate 157,649 of NZ_VHOP01000018.1, forward strand.
ATGTTTCCAGATTCAGGGAAGAAAGACAGCATACAGCCGTACGTGCCTTACCGTGATGATCGATCCCGGTTGGCAGCGTAATTTCGGAACACAGGTTGGAGGTTTTGACTTCTAGCCCAGCTAACTTGTGGTGTTCCGGACGCGCATTGTTCACATGGTCGGAGTAAACAATGTAGGGCTCACCTTGCTCCATGCGGGCCGTAAGAATACGTATCCACAACCCACGGGCAGAAATCTTACGGATAACACTGCTATCTTTAGGGGAGATCAGCGCCCATTCATCATCGCTTTCCACAGCCCGCATAAAGGCGTCTGACACCAGCACACCATGATGCAGGTTCAGCGCCTTACGGTTGGGATCTCCCCCAGTGGGGCGACGCAGTTCGATAAATTCTTCAATTTCTGGGTGCCAGACTGGCAGATACACCGCAGCAGACCCGCGGCGCAAAGAGCCCTGAGAAATAGCCAGTGTGAGGCTATCCATCACGCGGATAAACGGAATAACGCCGGATGTTTTGCCGTTGCGGCCAACATTTTCACCAATGGAGCGCAGATTACCCCAATAGGAACCAATGCCGCCGCCCTTACTGGCCAGCCAGACGTTCTCATTCCACAGATCAACAATGCCCTTCAGGCTATCGCTGGCTTCGTTCAGAAAGCACGAAATAGGCAGCCCGCGTGATGTTCCGCCGTTAGACAGAACGGGCGTTGCTGGCATGAACCAGTGCTTACTGATGTAATCATAAATGCGCTGGGCATGGGCTGCATCTGCCCCGTAATACGAGGCCACACGGCCAAACAGATCCTGATACCCTTCATCCGGCAAAAGGTAACGGTTATCCAGCGTGGCCTTGCCAAAAGGTGTGAGCAACGCATCACGAGAGCGATCTACCCGCACTTGGTGGTGGCCGGGCAACTGCACCATATCTTCCATCTTGCCAGCGTTGAACAGATCGGGTTCCCCGGCTTCTGCCCCCCCGGACGAGGAACGACGAATGTCATTTTCCTGTACGTCAATCAGGGTCATGGCTGGGTTACTCCGCTATTTTCTGCGTCAATTTTGGGGTCGGATGGGGGGCTTTGCCTCCGCACCATATCTCGTGCTTGTGCTCTATCTTGCCCCCTATATCTAGTGAATTTTTGCACAGAAAGCTAGAAAAAGGGGCTTGAAATTTTGAAAGTGGCGGTTTTCTCCCGCTTCTGTGGGGTGCTTTTTTATTCGGCCTGAATCAGTCCGGAAAGCTCCATCCGGCGGCGAGATTCGGCAATACCATCTGCCACGGCCAGAGCTGCCGCCAGAGCGCGCCGACCGGCATTTGCGTCCACCACCACAGGGGCACCGTCCAGACACGCAGCAACAAAAGCTTCGTGTTCAGCCATAAGCGAATCATGCTCTTTCCACGTGATATGCTCGCGCCGGAATCCGCCTGTACCCGGTAAGGGAAGGCCCCGATCACGGCCAATCATTGTCAGTTCCCGTTTTACAAAATCGGCGGACAAGTAGCCTTCCTCAGAAAACAGGCGCATGCGCCGTTCCGTTTTTAGCGAGATGCGGCTGGCGGTTATGGTGGCCACACAGCCGTTTTCAAACCGCACACGCGCATTGGCAATATCTTCATGAGCAGAGCTTACCGCCGCACCCAAGGCATCCACCTGCGCAATAGGGCTATCTACAATAGCCAGAACCAGATCCAAATCATGGATCATCAGATCCAGAATAACGGATACATCCGTGCCGCGCGGCTTGTAGGGGGCAATGCGTGTGGCCTCTATATAAAGAGGGCGGGTGATACGCTGGGTAATGGCATCGTGCTCGGCAGAATAACGCAGCAGGTGCCCAACCTGACAGACCAGCCCGCTTTCATGCGCCAGAGTAACCAGAAAATCTGCCTGTTCCAGCGTGGCGGCTATGGGCTTTTCCACCAACACATGCTTGCCCGCACGCAGCGCTTGCACTGCCAGTTCAAAATGAAATTCTGCTGGAGCAGCCACAACCACGGCATCACACGCTGCCAGTAGGGTATCAACATCCTGCATAACGGGGCATCCGGCTTCTTTTGCTACCAAGGCCGCGCGCTTGTTATCGGGATCAAACAGCCCCACCAGCGTTTCCCGCGCAACGTGGCGCACTTTCAAGGCATGAAAACGTCCGAAATGTCCGGCTCCAATTACGCCAACCTTAAGTGTTTCAGCCATGAAATCCGCCTTCTTTTTGTGCCCTACAAGACTGCATGCAGGCGTAGCACCCCCGTAGCCGAATGCAAGCGCCCTCAACAACAGGCAGCCTTGCCGCAAACTGATGCAGTTTGGCCACGTACATCTTGGTGTGGCGGCCATACAACAGGTATGAAACGCGAATAATGCAGCACAACGGTTGCATCCCGCCTGCCGGGGCGGCATGTTCCCGGCAAGAAAACTGCAAGCGATCAGGTGAGAATGTATTACAGCCGCCTCAAACTGGCCTCGGTGCTGGGCGTGTGCCTGTTGGGCCTGCTGCTGTGCCTACCCAACGGTATGCGCAAGCCTTTCCCTTCCATACCATGGCGTCAAATCCATCTGGGGTTAGATTTGCGGGGCGGGTCTTACCTGCTGATGCAGGTTGACCTTAAAAGCCTCACGCACGACAGGCTCCAGACCTTGGCAGAAAACACGCGTGATGCCCTGCTGAAATCTCAGCTCGGTTATCAGAACATCAACGTGAATGCCGACAAAAACACCGTCTCCTTCCAACCGCGTGATACGGCTGAAGCAGATAGGGATGTTGCTACGCTGGACAAGCTGCCCCGCGTTGTGCCCAATGAATTCAGCGTTAAAAAGCAGGATGACGGCACAATCGCTCTGGTGCTTTCTGCAGATGCCATTAAGGCCCGCGCGCGGGAGGCTGTGACACAGTCTATCGAGATTGTGCGTCGGCGTATTGATGGCACGGGCGCGGTTGACCCCGAAATCACCCGTCAGGGCGATGATCGGATTGTGGTAGAGCTGCCCGGCATCAGTGATCCAGAACGGATTAAAGCGCTGCTTGGCACCACGGCCAAAATGACCTTCCGGCTGGTAGATTCCAACCCGCTGCACGCCACCTATGCCCCCCCGGGTGTGAGCCTTGTGCCCATGGCTAACCCGGCGGAAGGCGGCCCCCTGCCTGTTTTTGACCATGTGGATGTGGATGGCACAGACCTGACCAACGCAGGCGCAGTGATTGACCAGCAAACAGGCGAATGGGCTGTCAGCTTCTCTTTCGATTCAGTGGGCACGCGCGCTTTCTCATCTGTTACGCAAACCAATGTTGGCAAACGCTTCGCCATTGTTCTGGATAACAAGGTGATTGAAGCCCCCGTTATCCGCACCCCCATTACGGGCGGTAACGGGCAGATTACGGGCGGATTTGATGCCCAGAAAGCCACGGATCTGGCACTTATGCTCCGCGCTGGCGCACTGCCCGCACCTTTAAGCGTGGTGGAACAGCGCAGCATCGGGCCATCTCTTGGGGCCGATTCCATTCGGGCCGGTATTCTCAGCCTTGGCGTTGGCTTCCTGCTGGTTGTGGTTTTTATGGTGCTGTTTTATGGCCGCTTTGGCTGGTACGCAGATATCGCCCTGCTGGCCAACCTTGTGCTGATGGTTGCCATTCTCTCTCTGTTCGAAGCTACACTTACACTGCCGGGTATGGCGGGTATGCTGCTGACCTTGGGTATGGCGGTGGACGCCAATATTCTGATTAACGAACGCATACGTGAAGAAGTAGCCCGTGGCCGCACCCCTTTGGCTGCCATGCAAACCGGGTTTGAACGCGCCACCTCCACCATTGTAGATAGTAATGCCACGGCCTTTTTGGCCCATGTCATGCTGTTTGTATTTGGCACCGGGCCGGTGCGTGGCTTTGCGCTAACCATTACCATTGGTATTGCCACCACGCTGTTCACCACCCTGCTGCTTTCCCGCATGCTTATGGCCCGCTGGTATGCGCGTACGCGCCCTGCCAGCCTGCCTGTCTGAAGCGAGGCCATTATGTTCGGACGTCCTCTTCTGCGTTTTGTGCGCAAAGACACGCATATCAACTTCATGCGTGGCCGGTACATGGGGCTTATTGTCTCGGCCGTGCTTTCCATTGCCTCTATTATTCTATTCTTCCACCCCGGCCTTACGCTGGGGCTGGATTTTAGAGGCGGCATTGTGGTGGAAGCCAAAACCAGCGGCCCGGCAGATTTTGCCAAGCTGCGTACGGCGCTGGCGGCACAGCATATCTCCCACGCATCGCTACAGGCATTTGGCGCACCCGATGATGTGTTGATCCGCCTAGATGCCGGAGATGACCAGAATACAGATGCCGTGGTGGACACTGTGCGCCGCGCGGTTACAGATGCACAGCCCGGCACCACCATTTTGCGGGCTGATGCGGTTGGCGCTTCTGTTTCGGCCGAGCTGTTCCGCAATGGTATGCTGGCCCTTGGGCTCAGCTTGGCCATGATTCTGGTTTACATCTGGTTCCGCTTTGAGTGGGAATTTGCCCTTAGCGCCGTGATCACGCTGGTTCTGGACCTGACCAAAACCATGGGCTTTCTGGTTATCACGGGTTTTGAATTTGACCTTGTGATGGTGGCCGCCATTCTGACCATTCTGGGCTATTCCACCAATGATAAGGTGGTGGTGTATGACCGCGTGCGTGAAAACCTGCGCAAATATCGCACCATGCCCCTGATGGAACTGATCAACCTTTCCATTAACGAAACGCTGAACCGTACTTTGGGCACATCCTCCACCGTGTTTTTGGCAGCTCTTCCGCTGGCGCTATGGGGCGGCGCTACGCTTTCCGGTTTTGCATGGACCATGTTGTTCGGCATTGTGGTGGGTACTTCCTCCTCCATCTTCATTGCAGCGCCGCTACTGCTGTTTATGGGAGAAGGCAGACTAAAACGTGGTGCCAAGGCTGGCCCAGCCCCGGCGCAGCAGAAAAGCTGATACGCTTTTCCTTGCAACAATAAGCCAACAAAAACGGAGCGGGTTATGCACCCTGCTCCGTTTTTTTATGTCTAGCGCATGAAACCGGATGTTGGTGGTGGTGGTAAAAGAATGGCGCCAGACAATGCAGGAGAAAGAGGCTGCGTGGGTTGTTCCACCGCGCCAATAAAATCTTCCACCTTCTGGCCCGCCTTCCGCAGCCTGCGCCGGGTTGGTTTATCCCGAAACGCCAGAATAGCCAAAAGCGCGTTTCTGTCTGTTGTAATAATATTGAAGACTTGGGCAGGTGGCAGATCTTCTGTCATTATCCGCCCGCGCGCCATACCATTGGCTATGACGTAACTGTACAGCAATGTGCGCGGTGTTTCCTGCACCTTCAACCCGCGTGAGCTTTGGCACCCTGCCAACCCTAAAATGGCCAGAACACCTATTGCTGAACGAAAAAAAACCGGAAAGCCGGATCGGGAGCACTTCATATAAGAAGCATATCCCATATCCCACTTTCCGGGAACAGATCACACAGCTACCATTTTAAGCCAATGGTGGCTGGCATAAGGCGTATTAGCCCTGATGCGGTGCCTGATCTTTATTGTTGGCTGCCAGTTCATCACGAATCTGCTCAAGCAGAACTTCGGTTTTGGATGGCGGCGGCGGTGCCTTGGGTTCTTCATCTTCACGCACATGCAAGCGTGTCAGGGCTTTAACCATCCAGAAAATAGCCATGGCTACAATCAGGAACTGGATAACGGCGTTCAGGAACAAGCCAAGGTTCAGTGTAACAGCACCTGCTTTCTGGGCTTCTGCCAGAGTTGCCAGATGCGGGCCCTTAAGCGTGATGAACAGGTTGGAAAAATCAATCCCGCCGATAAGCAGACCAATCAATGGGTTGAAGATGTCTTTTACCAAGCTGTTCACAATGGATGTAAACGCAGCACCAATAATAACACCAACAGCCAGATCAACAACGTTGCCGCGCATGATGAACGCCCGGAACTCGCCCACCCAACCTGGGGCATGGACGTGAGATTTAAGGTCAGCCATACAAAAATTCCTGTTTAATACTGAAAAATCCGCCCAGAGGTAGCCGTTTTACTGCTTTTTCCTCAAGCCCCTGTATCAAGATTGACACATTTTTCTTAATATTTAAGGTATTCTGTAACACAAATGCTGCACAAACGCTGTTATTTGCCCTTTATATGCTTCACTTCATTATCATGCCCAACAAGGCAAATGAACGGTTGATCCAGCATACGCATTTCGTTTATATGCACGGCAATCTTGGCCCGGTCGGTATCGGGCCCTTTCTGCTGTAACGAAAGAACCAGTTTCATGAAACCCGGCATTCACCCCGATTATCACGAAATCAATGTTGTCATGACTGACGGCACGGAATTCAAGACGAACTCCTGCTATGGTAAGGCTGGCGACACGCTCCGTCTGGACGTTGACCCCAAGTCTCACCCAGCTTGGACAGGCGTGCAGCGTATGCTGGATACCGGGGGCCAGGTTGCCAAGTTCAACAAGCGTTTTGCTGGTATTGGCACCCGCAAAAAAGGCTGATTTTTCAGTTCTTTGCGTATGCAGAAAAGCCCCGCCTCTTGAAAAAGAGCGCGGGGCTTTCCACGTTCAGGGGTAAGGAAATGCCCGCATATGGGGTTTCCGCCAAAAAATGCTGCCGGGCACGATTGCCTTCGGGGGTCTTGGCAAAACCGGCAGAACCTTGCTGAACGAGGAGGTTCTTACATGAGTTACGATTTTACACCGCTATTTCGCACGGCAATTGGCTTTGACCGCCTTGCACAGGTTATGGATTCTGCGGCCCGCTCACCGGGCAACTCCAGCTTTCCGCCCTATGATATCGCCAAAACGGGAAGTGATAGCTACACGCTTACCATGGCCATAGCTGGCTTTGGGCCGGAAGATATAGAACTGGTGGTGCAGGATAACACGCTTGTTGTATCTGGCCGCGTTAATGCTCCGCAGGATGAAGGAGAAATCCTGCACCGAGGCATTGCCCGCCGTGCGTTTGAACGCCGCTTTGCACTGGCAGACCATGTGGAAGTAACAGGCGCAGAAATGAATAACGGGCTTTTGCGCATTACGGTGCAGCAGATTATTCCTGAAGCGCTTAAGCCACGCCGTATTCCTGTTAAAACTGTCAGCACCACGCCAGAAGAACGTGCCGTTACAACCGAGCAGAAAAATCAGGTGTCGCAGCAACCTCAGCAATCTATTGCCACAGCCGCCTGATTGCTGAAGTGTTACCAATACACTTCATATAGGCCCAGCAAGGGGGAAGCTGCAGTTTCCCCCTTATTTAATGTGTAGAATATTGAGCCGTTATGTGTATTGCGGCTTGACCTGAAGCTGCCACTCCCCCCATATCGTGGCACAGATGCGCGCCGGCAGGCACGCAGGCCTGCGGAACACGTTCCGGGCCGTCAAGTTCCCGGTGCCTGCGCAAGCGCCGCCCGACGACAGGAATACAAAAACATGACGACCCTACCGTTAATGCCCAAAGCAACTGCTGTGTGGCTGATTGAAAAAACTGCTCTCAGTTTTGAACAGATTGCCGCTTTCTGCGGTATGCACCCGCTGGAAGTGCAGGCCATTGCTGATGGCGAAGTGGCACATGGTATTGTCGGGTATGATCCGGTTGCGAATCACCAGCTCAAGCAGGAAGAAATCCAGCGTTGTGAAAAAGACCCCAACGCACGGCTGAAAATTCTACCTTCTAACAACCCTGTGCGCCGTCGCTCCAAGGGGGCGCGTTATACGCCTGTTGCTAAACGTCATGATCGTCCGGATGGCATTGCATTCCTGCTGCGCAACTATCCGCAACTGAGCGATCAGCAGGTTGTTAAGCTGCTTGGCACCACCAAAGATACCATTGCCAAAGTGCGCAACAAGCAGCATTGGAACACCCCCAACATCAAACCGCGTGATCCGGTAACCGTGGGGCTGTGCAGCCAAACAGATCTGAACGCTGCCGTGCACGAAGCCAATATGCGTCTGGAACGTGATGGGCAGGAAATTCCTGCGCCCGTAACAGATATGGAAAGCTTTAGCTCTTCCGAAAACTAATGGAATGATGCCCTGAGGCAGAAGATCGTTCTTTCTGCCTCAGAAGCATTTAAGCTGCCAAATACGGCGTTAAACCGAAAGGCGCTCTATTTCTTCCTTTATTCGTAGCTTTTGTAATTTTAAGCACATCAGCACGCGCTCGTCCGGTCTGGGGCGTCCACCTTCGCTCATAATTTTCTGATCAATACGGAAATGGCGCGATTTAAGACTCTCGATCCTTGAAAGGCGTGTCATTTGGGTGCCTCCACTCGATTGATGACCCACAAACGCTAACGTACTGAGGATAAGAAAGTTCATGTTAATTTCATATATCACGCCCTGCTGGCATGCGGGCTGAGCATAGAAGTTTTTTTGTAATCCTGGCTGGCGTCCGGCTCTTACATGGTAAACACTGCTTCGGGCATGCTATTCACTCTGCGGGCCGCCAGACCCGGCGCACGATTCCGCATCAGTGGTGAAGGAGACAGGACATCATGCTGCGAGATCGCGATTTACTGCTTGCCCAACTGCATGAACTGCGTAGTGAACACAGAGATCTGGATACAGTTATCAGCCGGATGGGGCATGAAACCACCTTTATTGATCAACTATATCTCCAGCGGCTTAAAAAGCGTAAACTCCTGTTAAAAGATCAGATCACCAAGGTTGAAAGCCTTCTGATCCCTGATGATATCGCCTAAACCACCCCGTTACAGACTTTAGAAAACCCGGATAGATACCTACCGTGAGCGAAACCGCCCCCCTGCCCTCCGCTTCCGATGCTTTAGATGACAAAGCAGCCTCTGCCCCAGTTGTGGGGATTATCATGGGCAGCCAGTCAGATTGGGAAACCATGCGCCATGCGGATGGATTGCTGACCGAGCTGGAAATCCCGCATGAAACCCTAATTGTTTCAGCACATCGCACACCAGATCGGCTGGCTGATTACGCACGCACAGCAGCCGAACGCGGGCTAAATGTCATTATTGCTGGTGCTGGCGGGGCTGCGCATCTGCCGGGTATGTGCGCGGCATGGACACGCCTGCCCGTTTTAGGTGTTCCGGTAGAATCCCGCGCACTTAAAGGCATGGACAGCCTGCTTTCTATTGTGCAGATGCCCGGTGGCGTGCCCGTGGGCACTTTGGCTATTGGTGCATCCGGGGCAAAAAATGCAGCCTTGCTGGCAGCCTCCATTCTGGCGCTGCACAATCCGGCCCTTGCTGCGCGGCTTGAAACATGGCGTGCATTGCAAACAGCCTCTGTCCCCAACTCCCCCATTACCGAAGATAAATGACCTCCTCACATTCTCCGCTTAAGCCCAATGCCGTTATCGGCATTGTGGGCGGTGGCCAGCTTGGCCGTATGTCTGCCATTGCAGCTGCACGCCTTGGGTTTCGCACACATATTCTGACAACCGAGGCCAATGGCCCGGCGTCTCAGGTTTCTCACGCTGTAACATGCGGCAAGTATGATGATCCGGTAGCACTGGATGCATTTGCCAGCGCGGTTGATGTTGTAACTTTTGAGTTTGAAAACATCAGTGCAGATGCGTTGGACCTTTTGGCCACACACTGTCCTGTGCATCCTTCGGGCCATATTTTGCGCATCAGCCAAGATAGACTGGCTGAAAAAACTTTTTTTGCTTCTGCGGGCATCCCATTAGCACCGTGGCATGCGGTCACAGATGTAAAAACCCTACATGAAGCCGCAGAAAAAGTTCGCTTACCGCTGATTCTCAAAACCACCCGCAATGGATATGATGGCAAAGGCCAGCGCCGTGTGCACCATATCCATGATCTGGAAGATGCTTTTAACGCCTTGGCACCACATCCTCTGGTTGCAGAAGGTATGGTAGATTTTGCCTGCGAAATTAGCGTTATGGTGGTGCGCAGTGCCGATGGTACGGTGCGGTGTTTTGATCCAGCGCTCAACCGGCACTGGAATGGTATTCTAGACCTTACACTAGCTCCGGCCCCTATTGATCCAAACATTGCCGCGCAGGCCGTAAAACTGGCCACCACTATTGCAGAAAAACTGGAATTGGTTGGCATTCTGGGCGTTGAGATGTTTGTTGATCGCACCGGCAACCTGTTGGTGAACGAAATGGCCCCTCGCCCCCATAATTCGGGCCACTGGACCATGAACGCCTGCCCACAGGATCAGTTTGACATGCACATCCGTGCAGTTGCGGGGCTGCCTTTGCCCCATGCTGTGCGCCATTCTGATGCCATCATGAAAAATCTGGTTGGGCCGGAAGATATGGCTCTGTTGCCACAAATTATGGCTACTCAAGGCTTTATTCCGCACTTATACGGCAAGAAAGAAGCCCGCGTTGGCCGTAAAATGGGGCATGTGAATATTCTGTTCCCCTACGGCGCACTTCCCGGCAATTTGGGTATTCAGGATGCTTTGGGGCCACTGGCCACCAAAACCGCTGCCCCGGAACCAAAAGAAGACACAGCCGCCAGTTAAGACACTGCGTGAAGCAGGATATTTACAGAAGCCCTGCTTCACGCATGCTCAACAGCTTTTCTCCGGCAACAATAATATGATCCCATACGTGGATATTCATAATTTTTGCTGCACCACAAATTTGCGTTGTCATCACCACATCATCGGCTGAAGGCGTTGGGTCTCCGCTTGGGTGATTATGCACCAACACCAGAATAGTAGCTTTGAGCTGCAAGGCGCGTGATACAATTTCCCGCGGGTAGACAGGCGTATGATCCACCGTGCCCTGCCCCATAACATCATCAACCAGAAGCTGGTGCTTTTCATTTAGAAACAATACGCGCACCTGTTCGCGCTTTTCAGGCCCCATAACAGCCCGTAAATACGCATAAAGCTGTGTGCTATCAGCCAATATGCCAGAACGGCGTAATCTTGCGCGTTGGATACGCAACCCAGTTTCACGCGCCAACATCAGCAAAACGCGTGCAGCCTCTGGCAATGCCTTTATGCTTTTACTTGGCTCCTGCCAGCTTATAGCTGCCATTACTGCGGACAGGTTTCCATATTCATGTAATAAGTTCTGTGCCTGTTCCTGTGCTTTAGCATTACGCGGCTGTGCCTGTACTATAAGCCTGCATAGCAGAGAAAAATCCGTTTCTTCCGCCTCAGAAGCTTCTGGCACTGTGCCGCCATAAATTTCGGCTGGAAACGCAATAGCTTCCGCAGTTGAAACATTCAGCCGAAAATGCGTGGCATCAGCAAATTGACTTGTCGCTTTTTTTTCGGGTTTTGTAGGTGGGCGCGTCAAAATTTCGGCCCTGCGTGGTGGTTAAAGCTACGCCATTCACCCCACCCAATGGTAATATGATCATGCACCTCCACCGCCAACAATGGGGCGCTACGCTGCAATTCCCTTACAAAAGGCGCATTTTGCGCAAGGCTTTGATCCAGCGTTTGATTTTCTGCCACCAAATCCACAGTTACCAACGCACAGGCATGCAAAGCCAATGCACGTTGCAAAACCAGCGCCACAGCCTGCCGAATACAGGCCATAGCCTCATGGCTGCTGCCTTCATGCAAAAACGCTGGCACCGTTTCATCGGCAATTAACTGGTTGCGGCTATCCAGAAACAAGGCACGCACCTGCCCTCTGGGGGCATTTGCCAGATAAACATCTGCATATTCTAAAATACTGTCCCAGTTGCCCAAAAACTGGCGTGATTCCTCACCACTTTCTGGCAACCGGTCTGCCACGCAGGCCACATCTTGCAATACTGCGACACTTGCCCGTGTAACACCACTGATCTGGCGCAGATTTTCTTCTCCTGCTTCCAGCACAGCCTGCAAATTACCAAACGTATTGATAAGGCTTTTTGCCAAGGGCTTTGTATCTTTACGTGGAATCCCGACATACAACAGCATTTCCAGCAATTCGTAATCAGCCAAGGAAGCTGCGCCCTGGGCCAACACGCGTTGGCGCATACGTTTGCGATGCCCTGTAGGGCCGGTGCTTTCAAAAACAGGCAGGGCACCTTGCGGTGCATTTAAACAACCTTGGGTTGTGTCAGCCTTTACTGCAAAGCTGCTGGGCTTTTTTTGCCTTTTCTGCTCAGCCGACTGTCTCCCCATTCCATTGCTCCGTTTGGCCTGAAGCGCACATGCTTATATAAAGGCATGGTGAATACGTCCGAACACCCCTCCGCCCCGCTTTTTTCATCTCCGTCTGCATCGGGTGACAGTTATCTGGCTCGTCTTAACCCCGAACAGCGCGCTGCTATTGAAACAACGGATGGCCCTTTGCTGGTGCTGGCTGGTGCTGGCACAGGCAAAACACGGGTTTTAACCACCCGCTTTGCGCATATCCTGCTGACAGGCCGCGCCAAGCCATGGCAGATCCTGACAGTAACCTTTACCAATAAAGCTGCGCGAGAAATGCGTGAGCGTATTGGGCTGCTTTTGGGCAGTCCGGCAGAAGGGCTATGGTTAGGCACATTTCATGCCCTGTGTGCGCGTATGCTGCGCCGCCATGCCGAATATGTGGGACTCACACAAAGCTTTACAATTTTGGATACGGATGACCAGCTGCGCCTGCTCAAACAGGTTATGGCCCCGTGGCAGATTGATATCAAACGCTGGCCTGCTCCTGGCCTTTTAGGCGTTATTCAGCGCTGGAAAGACCGTGGGCTTACACCAGAGCGCATTACCCCCTCCGAGGATTCGGACTTTGCCAACGGCCACGCCCGCGCCATTTACACCGCGTATCAGGCCCGCCTGAAGCAACTGAACGCCTGCGATTTTGGTGATCTGATGCTGCATGTGACCGAAATTTTGCGCACACGGCCTGATGTGCTGGCACAGTATCATCGCCTGTTCCGTTACATTCTGGTGGATGAGTATCAGGATACCAACACCATTCAATACCTCTGGCTGCGTCTGCTGGCCAAACACGCAGAAGGCCCGGCCAATATCTGCTGCGTGGGGGATGATGACCAATCCATCTACTCATGGCGTGGTGCAGAAGTTGAAAACATTCTGCGGTTTGAAAAAGATTTTCCCTCCGCCAAGGTTGTGCGGCTAGAACGCAATTATCGCTCTACCCGGCATATTCTGGGGGCTGCCGCAGGGCTTATCGCCCATAATAGCGAACGGTTAGGCAAGACACTTCGCCCTGGCAGAGAAGATGCAGAAGGTAAAAAAGTTAGCGTTCTTGGTGTGTGGGATTCGGATACAGAAGCCCGCATGGTATGCGAACAGGCAGAAAAACTACGCGCACAAGGCCACGCTTTAAAAGAAATAGCCATTCTGGTGCGTGCGGGCTTTCAAACCCGCGCGTTTGAAGAACGGCTTATGCAAACTGGCCTACCCTATCGCATTGTAGGTGGCCTGCGTTTTTATGAACGTGCAGAAATACGTGATGCACTGGCCTATATGCGCGTACTAAGCCAACCGGCGGATGATCTGGCGTTTGAACGCATTATCAATGTACCCAAACGCGGCGTTGGCCCTGCCGGGTTGCAAAAGCTGCATGCTGCTGCCCGCGCCAACAGCCTGCCCCTTACCGGCGGCACTGAAAAGCTTCTGGAAGATAACGCGCTAAAAGGAAAATCCGCCGCCCATTTACGCCAGTTGATGGAAGCCTTTGCCAGCACACGCGATATTTTAGCGCGTGAAGGCCATGTGGTGGCTGTTGAACACCTGCTGGAAGAAAGCGGGTATCTGGATATGTGGCGGCAGGACCGCTCCCCCGATGCGCCGGGACGGCTGGAAAACCTGAAGGAACTGACACGTGCGCTGGCTGATTTTGGAACGCTGGGCGAGTTTTTAGAACACGTTGCCCTTGTGATGGATCATGATGAAAACGGGCAGGATGATTACCTGTCCATCATGACTCTGCATGGCGCCAAAGGGCTTGAATTCGATACAGTCTTTCTGCCCGGGTGGGAGGAAGGTGTTTTTCCCTCTCAACGCACGTTGGATGAAGGTGGCCTGAAAGGGCTGGAGGAAGAACGCAGGCTGGCTTACGTGGGCATTACACGCGCACGGCAGGAAGCCATTATCTTTCATGCTGGCCGTCGGCGTATTTACGCCAACTGGCAGCCTTCCATGCCCAGCCGCTTTTTAGACGAACTGCCAGATGAACACGTGGTTCGCCATGATGAAGGCGGTACGTTCCAACGGCAGGGCCTTAATCTTTCCGAATCCGTGTTTGATAACGGCCCCATTATTGCCCGCCGCAGAAAAGACCCCATGCTGGAAGCCGCACCGGCCCTGCAACTGGGTGACCATGTACGCCACCCCCGCTTTGGGGAAGGCATCGTTATTTCGGCAGATCGGCACCATGTTGAAGTGTCTTTTGAATCTGTCGGCACCAAACGTCTTCTTTCATCCTTTATCGAGAAAATCTAATGGCTCCTCCTACCCGCCGTCATGCCACCAGCCTTGAAACCATTTCTGTCACTGTGCCGGAAGCGGCGGTGGAAGCTTACGAAAATGCCATTGGCAGCGTGTGCGCCACGGTTGGTATTTTTGAGGCCAACCCGGAAGGCACCCTGTGGCGGGTAGAAGGCGTGAAAGATACCGGACACCGGGAAGATGAACTAACCGCCAGCCTTGTGCTGGCCGAACTGACAAGTGGCGTTACCGCTCCACTGGAACGCACCAGCACGGAAGCAGAAGGCTGGCTGGCCCGCACGTATGAGGCTTTTCCCGAACAGGAAGTGGGCCGCCGTTTTGTGGTGCGTGGCACGCATTTGCCCGATTCTAAAAATGCCACCCGAATTGTGCTCACGCTGGATGCGGGCGTAGCTTTTGGATCAGGCGAGCATGGCTCCACCCGCGGGTGCCTGCGCGCGTTGGAGCGTGTGGCTTACCGTCGCCCTCGCCGGATTTTGGATCTGGGCTGCGGCACCGGTATTCTGGCCATGGCTGCTGCGGCATTGCTGCACCAAAAGGTGCTGGCAGTGGATATTGAGCCGTGGTCTGTGCGCGTAGCGGCACAAAATGCCAAGCGTAACCAGCTTGGGCGCGTGCTTACATGCCGCTTGGGCAACGGGTGGCAAACGCCTGCCATCTGGAAGGCCGCACCGTTTGATCTGGTTTTTGCCAATATTCTGGCCCGCCCTTTGTGCCTGATGGCCAAAGATCTGGCACGGTATCTGGCCCCCGGCGGCACGGTTATTCTGGCAGGGTTGTTGCGCACACAGGTACGTATGGTGTTGGCCGCGCATCGGCGGCAGGGGCTGGTTCTTGAGCAGGAACTGACAGAAGGAGAATGGGCCACCCTTATTCTACGCCGCCCGGTTCTTCCTGTTCGAAAAACACCCTGATCAGCCTTTTCTTTTCCTACGTTATTTCAGGACACAGTTTTCATGACGTCTGCATCTTCCGCCCGGTTGGCTGCGCTACGCACCCTTTTGCAAAACGAGGGGTTGGATGGCCTGATTGTGCCCCATAGCGATGAGTTTTTGGGGGAATACACACCAGCCTGTGCTGAACGTCTGGCATGGTTAACTGGTTTTACGGGCAGCGCAGGCATAGCCATTGTGCTGCCCCATACAGCCGCTGTGTTTTCTGATGGTCGTTACATTACCCAGATGGATCAACAGGTGGACGGTACGTGCTGGCAACGCCTGCATATCAGCCAGACACCTCCGGCCATGTGGCTGAAGGAGCAAGCCAAACCAGAAACCCGCGTAGGGTATGATCCGCGTGTGATGAGTGCCGCGGAACTACGCCCGTTTGTAGCCCAAAGCGGCGTCATACTGGTGCCAACATCTCGCAATCTGGTAGATGATATCTGGGCAGATCGCCCGGCTTTTCCCTCTGCCCCAGCCTGTATGCACCCGCTAGCCTTTGCTGGCCGCAGCTCTGCCGAAAAACGGCAGGAAATTGCTGCAATTCTTACCCAGAATGGTCAGGATGCTGCGGTTCTGAGCGATTCCGCCTCTATTGCGTGGCTACTGAATATTCGAGGCTCCGATATTCCCTGCACACCCGTAGCTTTGGCATTTGCGCTGGTGCATGCAAACAACTCAGTCGATCTATTTATAAAGCCAGAAAAAATCCCGACAAACATTAAGGAATGGCTCGGCTCTTCCGTGCGCGTGCATGCACCGCAAGAGATGGAGCAGATTCTGGCAACCCTGAAAAGCAAAACCGTTGGTGTAGATCCTGCCAGCAATGCCGTCTGGTTTGGCCAAACGCTCACCCGCCACGGCGCAACAGTGCAGGAAACACCAGACCCGTGCCTGCTGCCCAAGGCCCGCAAAAACAAAGTGGAACAGATGGGCATGCGCACAGCCCATCTGCGTGATGGTGTCGCACTTTGCCGTTTCCTGCATTGGCTGGATACAAAGGGCCGCAACTGCACAGAGCTTGAAGCCGCTACACGGCTTGATGCCTTTCGTGCTGAAGGAAAGGACTACCGGGAGGAATCCTTTCCTGCCATTTCCGGTTCTGGCCCCAATGGAGCCATTATTCATTACCGCGTCACGCCGGAAAGTGACCGAAAACTTCAGAATAACGAAGTTTATCTGATTGATAGCGGTGGCCAGTACCCCGAAGGCACAACCGATGTTACCCGCACTGTCTGGACAGGCCCTGATGCGCCACCGGCCAGCTTGAAAGACGTATTTACCCGCGTGATCAAAGGTAATTTACGTTTGGGCCGTGCGCGGTTTCCTGTTGGCACCAAAGGCCACGCGCTAGATGCACTGGCACGGTTTGACCTGTGGCAGGCTGGGTTGGATTATGACCACGGCACCGGCCACGGCGTTGGCAGCTTTCTTTCCGTGCATGAAGGGCCTGCACGTATTTCTAAAATGCCTTCTCCCATTACACTGGAAGAAGGCATGGTGATTTCCAACGAACCGGGCTTTTACAAACCCGGCGCCTACGGCATTCGTCTGGAAACACTGGTAATGATCTGCCGGAATGACATGCCGCATTCCGATCGAGCTTTTCTGGCATTTGAAACCCTTACATTGGCTCCTTTTGACAGACGGCTGATTGACCTCGCCCTGTTAGGCCCGGAAGATACCGCCGTGCTGGACGCGTACCATGCTCAAATCTTGGATCAGGTAGGCCCTCACCTGCCATCTGATGCACAGAAATGGCTGAAAACAGCATGCGCACCTCTCAAGAGGCCGTGAGAGACGGAGTCTTTCCTCTCTGGTCACGAAATTGAGAATCGCATGCACCGTAAAACGGGCGCAAAACAGGCTACGAAGTTGAAGGGAGCTTCTCAGAATGACGACAGACAGCAAGACCATTCCAGCCACTCTTATTGCAGGTGATGGCATCGGCCCTGAAATTGTTGAATCAGTTACCGAAATTCTGGATACCGTTGGGGCCCCATTTGTATGGGATCGCCAACTGGCCGGTATGGCGGGTGTGGACGCGGTAAATGATCCGCTGCCCAAGCAGACAATTGAAAGCATCCGGCGCACTGGCCTGGCCCTGAAAGGCCCGCTGACAACTCCAGTTGGTGGTGGGTTTAAATCCATCAACGTAACCCTGCGTCAGGAATTTGGCCTGTTTGCCAACCTGCGCCCAACCAAAACCATCATTCCCGGTGGTCGGTTTGATGATATCGACCTTGTTCTGTTCCGTGAAAACCTTGAAGGTTATTACGCAGCAATGGAACATTACATTCCGGTAGGGGATGACCCCAAGGGCATTGCGCTAAGCTCTGGCTTTAACTCCCGCGCAGAATGCCGCCGAATTGTAAAGTTTGCCTTTGAATATGCGGTCAAGAATAACCGCAAAACGGTAACCATTGTTCACAAGGCCAATATCCTCAAACTGCTGACAGGCCTGTTCCTTGAAGAAGGCCGCAAGGTTGCAGAAGAATACAAAGGCCGCGTTGAATTCAATGAACGGATTGTAGATGCCTGCGCCATGCAGCTTGTCATCAACCCGTGGCAGTTTGATGTGATTGTAACCTCCAACCTGTTTGGTGACATCCTTTCTGACCTTACGGCCGGTCTGGTTGGTGGTCTGGGTATGGCACCGGGTGCAAACATTGGTGAAAAAGCCGCTGTGTTTGAAGCCGTGCATGGTTCTGCACCAGATATCGCAGGCAAAGGCATTGCCAACCCACTGGCTCTGCTGCTGGCTGCTGTTATGATGCTGCGCCACGTGAACCGTGATGATCTGGCTGACCGTATTGATGCCGGTATCAAAAAGGTTATCACCAACGGTACAGTGCGCACGAAGGATCTGGGCGGCAATGCCACCACAAAGGATCTGACAGCAGCTCTGAAACAGGCAGTTGCCTGATACTCAGCATTACGGCTGTTCAAAAAACCGATTGCGATGGAAAGGGAGCCCTTGTGGCTCCCTTTTCTTTTAACCGCATCTCACATTAGGGTAAGGCATGACCCGTTCTTTTGGTGGCCCATGGCCTGCCCTCCCCCTTTCTGCTTCATTCCGCATTGATGTAGAACCATCACCTCCGGCTGTTCCGGCAGATATCGAGCAGGAAATTACGCATCTCTGGCAGCAAGCCTGTGCAACAACGCCAGCCTTATTTAATGGCTGCGTCTTTTCGGCCTCCTGCGTTACGCGTACCGTTATTAAAGGTTACTGGACAGAGTATCGTCGCGTATTTGCGCAAATGAAGAACCCTGCGCTTTTTCCATTTTTGCGGCTGCAACCATTAGCTGTGGTCGGGTTGGTGCTTACGCCAGATGGATATGTGTTAGGCCGCCGTAACCCATCATCTATCTATCAGGGAAATTTTTGGCAAAGCCCGCCTGCTGGTAGCATTGAAAAACGCACAGATGCCGAAAGTATCAATCTGGCCGAACAGATTTTAGCAGAAGCCACAGAAGAATTGGGGCTGGATGCCAAAAACCTACAGGTTGAACAGCCACTTATGGCAGTGCGGCACCCTCATACCCGCGTGTTGGATATTGGGCTTGTGTTAAAAACCCGGCTGAATTTTGAAAAAGTAGAAGAAAGTTGGAAGCAACATGCCAATAAAGAATACGACATGCTAGCCTGCGTACCTGCCAAAAACGTAGCAACATGGCTGGAGCAAAACGCTATTCTGCCAACCAGCCAGTATCTTCTGCAACATGAGCAAAAAAGCAAAACACTGCGCACCATATGATGCGCCAGCGTTAAATTGCTTATTTAATTTCCACACCAATCTGCTTGATATCATGAAAGTTGATATCGGGGTTCTGTTCTTCCGTACGGCGCATCATAAA
The DNA here is from genome assembly GCF_008704325.1 of Acetobacter sp. DmW_125128. Classification (NCBI taxonomy): domain Bacteria; kingdom Pseudomonadati; phylum Pseudomonadota; class Alphaproteobacteria; order Acetobacterales; family Acetobacteraceae; genus Acetobacter; species Acetobacter sp. DmW_125128. Next base: position 176,836 of record NZ_VHOP01000018.1, read on the forward strand.
TGCTGACGTGGCCAGAAACACCGGATCATCATCCAGATCATCCGCCATGGCGGAGCGATGTGCAGCGGCAAAGGCCTCAATTTTTTCACGCGGGCCGGTAATCCAGCGGGCCAAAGAATACGGCGTGGAATCAAAACCAATGGCTACACCGTACTCTGCTTTCAGGCGAGATTGCAGCACATCAAGCTGCAAAGTACCCACAACGCCAACAATCGGCTGCGCGCCATCTTGCGGGCGGAACAACTGCACCACACCTTCTTCCGCCAACTGCACCAGCGCCTGTTTGAGCTTTTTGGCCTTCATGGCGTCATCCAGCCGCACGCGGCGCAGAATTTCCGGGGCAAAATGCGGCACACCGGTAAACTGGATATCTTCACCCTCTGTTAGCGTATCGCCAATGCGCAAGGTGCCGTGGTTGGGAATACCCACCACATCCCCAGCGAAGGCTTCTTCTGCCAGATGTCTATCCTGCGCAAAAAAGAACTGTGGCGTATGCACTGCAAAGCTTTTGCCTGTGCGCGTGTGTTTAAGGCGCATGCCACGGCTTAGCTTGCCAGAACAGATACGGGCAAAGGCAATACGGTCACGATGGTTGGGGTCCATATTCGCCTGAATTTTAAACACCAGCGCCGTCATGTTCGGCTCCGTGGCCTTTACCACACGGGTTTCTGCGGCCTGATCGCGCGGGGGCGGGCCAAAAGCCACTAGTGCATCCAGCAGATCGGTCACCCCAATTTCCTTGATCGCACTCCCGAAGAACACGGGGGTAAGGTGCCCGGCATCGAAGGATTCTTTATCAAACTCCGGCAGCGCGGCTTCTACCAGCTCCAGTTCCTCACGCATCTGCACAAGGCGGGCATCATCTTCTGGCAGATCAACCGTTGTGTGCAGTTTTTTGGTAAGAATATCGTAAGTGCCAACAAACGTGGCCGCGCGCCCCACCGGCCATGTGGCAGGAGATGTATCTAGCGCAAGGGATGATGCAATTTCATCCAGCAGAGCAAATGGATCTTGCGCCTCACGGTCCATCTTGTTGATGAAGGTAACAATCGGAATATCACGCAGGCGGCAAATCTCGAACAGCTTGCGTGTACGATCTTCAATGCCCTTAGCAGCATCAATCACCATTACGGCGGAATCTACGGCTGTTAAGGTACGGTAGGTATCTTCAGAAAAGTCTTCATGTCCGGGTGTATCCAGCAGGTTGAAGACACAGCCGCCGTAATCGAACGTCATGACCGAGCTGACAACGGAAATCCCACGGTCACGCTCAATGCCCATCCAGTCAGACCGTGTGCGGCGGCGTTCGCCCTTGGCGCGCACGTTGCCCGCCATCTGAATAGCCCCACCTGCCCGCAATATCCGTTCTGTCAGCGTGGTTTTACCAGCATCCGGATGCGAGATAATAGCAAAGGTCCGGCGGCGGGTAATGTCACTGCTAAGAGGGGCGGATGCGGTATCAGACATAAGGGCTCTGTTCCGAAACAAACATGAGTAAAAACGGCAAACGCCGGATGGAGAGAAATCCCTCCACCCGGCGCGGTATAAAACGAACCTAAACGCCGATTAACGGGAGTAGTATTCGACCACCAGATTCGGTTCCATCTGCACCGGATACGGCACATCGGAAAGCTGCGGGCCACGCAGGTACGTGCCCTTCATCTGGCGATGATCCACTTCCATGTATTCCGGCACATCGCGTTCGGCAGACTGCGCGGCATCCAGAACGATAGCCAGCTGCTTGGATTTTTCACGCACTTCGATAACGTCACCATCCTTCACGAGGTAGGAAGGAATGTTCATCTTTTTGCCGTTAACCAGAATGTGGCCATGGCTGATGAACTGACGGGATGCAAACGGCGTGATTGCAAACTTCATCCGGTACACAACGGCATCCAGACGGCGTTCCAGCAGGTTGATCAGGTTTTCAGACGTATCACCCTTGCGGCGCACGGCTTCCTGATAATAGCGGCGGAACTGCTTTTCTGTAATGTTACCGTAGTAACCCTTCAGCTTCTGCTTAGCCATCAGCTGAACGGAGAAGTCAGACGGCTTGCCCTTACGGCGCTGGCCATGCTGGCCCGGACCATATTCGCGACGGTTAACCGGAGATTTGGCGCGGCCCCACAGGTTTACACCAAGGCGACGGTTAATTTTATACTTGCTCTCAAGGCGCTTGCTCATAGTGCGCTCTTCTCTCTTAACAGGCGGAACATCGGGCAGATGTCCGTCGTTACACCGGTAGTCCCCGTCCACCACGGATCGGAGCGGGCGCAAACCGTATTACCAGCGGGGCGTGCTCCCCTTCTGGCCGATTTGTCCACATTCCCGGCAATGGAGGCAGGAATTACGAAACCCCGGGCGCAGTGTCAACTTTTTCCGTTGCGCTTTCTTCCATTCTGCAGTGCATAGTCGTGCAATCGACCCATAAAATTGAAAAGAAAGGATTACTCAGCATGCCATTTGCTAAAAAATGGGGGCTATTTGTGGCGTTGGGTCTCGCCCTTATTATATTGGGCTTTATTGCCTGTATTGATGCGGTTTCCGTAACCCTTGCCAGCACCATATTTATTGGCGCACTGCTAATTGCTGCTGGCATTATGCAGATAGTACATGCCTTTGCTGTACGCGATTGGGGCGGTTTTATTTTTTCCCTGCTATGCGGGCTGCTCTACGCCGCTGGTGGTTACCTTCTTATAGAAGAACCAGCCACAGGTTCTGTTGCCATTACCATTTTTGTATCTGCCTGCTTTGTGGTTGTAGGCGTGCTGCGCTGCGTTCTGGCCCTGCAAGCACGCGGTATGCCGGGCTGGGTGATTATTCTGGGTAGCGGGCTTATCAGCCTGCTTGTTGGCCTCTGCCTGTACTTTACCTTGCCGTGGTCTGGCCTGTGGTTGATTGGTACATTTGTGGGTGCAGAACTGATTGTAAGCGGCATAAGCTGGCTACAAATTGGCCTTGCCCTGCGCCAGAGCAATTCTGTGCCGCCACCCATTACCCGCCTATAAAATTTACGGCGTATATATACAAAAACGGCGCGGGCCTGTTGGCTCCGCGCCGTTTTTTATGCCCACATCATTAAGGCCGCTTATTCTTTTGGTGTGGATGAAGGCGGCAACTGGCTTTTGGGAGCCAACAGCATAAGCGCATCCTTGCCAGCATCATCCTCCACCTTACGGTTTGAGCCAGGCAAAAGAGCAATAGGCCGCTCGCCTGCTTCACGCTTGCGCAGGATGTTTTGAATGTTTTCCAGCACCACGGGGTAATCTTCAATCAAGCGCTGGAAGCGGCTGGCCGTAATCACCATGAAATGCCCAAACTGCACGGCACGGATGGTGCCGGGGCAACGCCAGCCATGCAAAGCCTCCTGCGCGCCTATCAGATCACCTGCGCCATACAGCACATCGGCCCCCGCAACGTGGCTTTCTGCCAAACCGGCGCTAATAAAATAGATGGCGCCCATCTTGCGCCCTTTCCGGCAGATTACCTCCTGCGGGGCCACAAAACGCAAGGATGTGGTCGTGGCCAGATCATGCAGTTCTGCCCCCGGCAACCCCTTAAAGATGGCTGCATGTTTTAGCCTGTCTTCTATGCCACTGCGCAGATCAAAGCTCATCCGCTTGATCAGACGATGCCTGCGGCGTTCCAGCTCTTTCAGCAGTTCACGGCTAAGTTCATCACTGATAAGGGATTCTGAAAGCAGGGTTGTGTATTCTTCACTTTCCAGGCGCAGGGCAATCTGGCGGAAAATCCGGTTTTCCAGCGCCTCGGCATAGCCATGATAATGCAAGCGCAAGGTTTCCAGCGCCTCATCCAGCAACTTGCGCTGGCGAGAGAGCACCTCGGCCACAATTTCCCCAATACGGCTGCCCAATGTGGGTTCCAGCCGCTCGTGCATGAAACGTGTGAGAGAGATGGAAATGAAATGCGCCACCATCAGCATTTCAAACCGTTCCGCCATACACAGCATCAGCGGCCGATCCAGATGCAAATGATTATGCACCCATTGCGCCGCCTTGAAGCGCAAAGATGGGCTCAGCCGTTTACGCAGCGCGCGCACATACCCCAAACGCCCTTCCAGCCGTGCACCATCAATTGCTGCTTCGGAAGACCGTAGCAATGTTTCCATCACCCGGCGAGAAAGCCCTTGCATACGGAACAGATCCAGCAGCATGGAGCGTTCCTGACTGGCAATGGTAATCAGCGCCAGATTAACGCGCTGGATATCAGACAGTGCGCGGTCAAACTCATTAGCTGCCTGTTCTTCCTCTGCCCGGCGTTCTAGATGATCAACAACCGAGCGCGTGGCATCTGCGCTGAAACCAAGTTCATCCCCCAATTCCTTGGCGCGGTTGCACACATTGCCCAGCCCGATACTCAGCACCTGATGGCGCATGGCTTCATCAATAGGGGACAAACGATCCAACTTGAGAAACAGCACGAGGGAACGCAGCGTAGTTCCGTTAACAAGCAGCGTAATCAACACGAACCCGGTGGCAATAATACCGATAAAATGCGCAACCGGCGTAGAAACGTGTTCGTTTTCCGTAACGGCCAACGCCAGCGCCAATGTAATGGCCCCACGCAAGCCCCCCCACACCATTGTCACCTTAAATGGTGTGGGCACGGGTGGGGAAAGGCGTGTCCATGCCAATAGCGGCAACATGCCAAACACCACAGCCGCACGTGCTGCCAACCCCGCCACACTGGCAATAAGGATAAGCACCCAATCCCACCGGGTCATGCCCACCAGCAGGCGCGGTACCAGCATGGAGGCCAGCACAAACACCAAGGACCCCGCCCAAAAGACCAATTGCTGCCAAAGCTGGTTGAGAAACAACCACGTTTGCGGCCGAATGGTGGATGGCCCGTACACAGACAGCGTAAGCCCTGCGGCCGCTGTGGCCACCACGCCGGAAACCCCCAGAATTTCGTCTGAGAGGATGTACACCACGTAAGGCAGCGCCACTGTTAGCGTAATTTCCGCTGCCGAACTGGCAATAGCGGACATCATGACCAATGTGAGCCGCCCGACAACCACCCCAACAATAAGCGCCCCCACAAAGGAGACCACGAAGGAGATCAACGCATCACCCAGATGGATGGCTTTATGCAGCGTGACGGAAGGCAGCAGAATGGAAAAGATGGAAATAGCCGCCGCATCATTCAGCAGCGCCTCGCCCTCCACCAGCCGTGTTAGGCGTGTTGCGGCCCCAATATCTCGGAAAATCCCGGCCACAGCGGAAGGGTCAGTCGTGGCCACAATAGATCCAAGCAGCAGGCAGACCACCAGCGGCATCTGGGCAAAGGGATACAACGCAAAGCCAATAGTGGCCGTGGCAATAACAACCGCCACCACAGCCAGAAGCAAAACAGTACCTGTTTCATGCGCAAGACGCCGCACATCAATGGCCAACGCGCCCTGAAACACCAGCGCGGGCAGAAAGATGAGCAGAAATTCTTCACTGTTCAGCGGGAAATCAAGCAGCGCCTCTGCAATGCCATTGAAGGCCGAAGTGTGGGAACTGCGCAGAGCCACATCTGCCAAAGACCCGATGATAATACCCACAATAGCCAGCAGAACCGTTTCAGACAGTTCCAGCTTGCGCGCAATGGGCTGCACGGTGCTCACCACCACCAAAAGCAGCGCAATAACAAGCAGTACCGCTGCCAGACCCGTTACCGCCATGCCACGCTATTCCCTATATCCAACACCAACATCCATACTGCCTGAGCCGTTATCATCATGATAAGGCAAGGAAATGGCAGCTTCCGCATTATATACGCGTTATCCCTAACATGGCATGCACTGCCCTAGCCATATTACCCAAGGCATTGGCCTCATTATTCACGCATTTTCTTGCCATTATGTGAACGTATCGGGCTTGCACGCCACATATCAGCGCCGACCTGCTTTGTTCTTGGCGAACAGGCCCAAACAACGCTATGTTAGAGGTATGATGAAACAGTTTTCTTCATTGCGGCGTACTTACAAGGTCGCCCTTATGTTGCTGGCCGGATTTGGGCTTGCTGCCTGCGCGCATGATCCGCACCGGCACTATTATCACCCCGGCTCAAACCATGGGCGTGCTGCGCCTGGCTGGTACCGCCCCCCTCTTACACCGCAGCAGGGTACCAACCCTTATAAGCACTCCACCACCAACTATGGTGGCGGCTCAATGCGCTATGACCAGTAAATTTGTACGAATCTGCATTATTATCGCCACAATAGTTGTGGGCATAATGATGGTGTCGTCCCTTTACAAAAACCTTAGCACGTTGATGACATCTCCTTCCCCTGAAGCGGCTATGGAGCAGAATTCTGGCCAGTAAGTCTGGCAAGCTGTTTCGCTGTGCCTGTTTTTGTCTGCTGCTTACGGCCAGCACAACAAAAGCAGGTGTGGCCGCGCCTATTTTAGATGCCCCTGCCGCATCCACCTCACATATGGGGGGCACTTTACGCTTGGTTGCGGCCTCTTCTGGCGGCACACTAGATCCCCAGATCAATTACTCCGGCAAATACATTAATCTGTTTGCCAATGTGTATGATGGGTTAACCACCTTCCGCAAAGCAGATGGTCTGGCTGGGGCAGACGTAGTGCCAGATTTGGCTGAAGACCTTCCACTCCCCGAAGATGGCGGCCTGACCTACACTTTCCGCCTGCGTGAAGGCATTATTTTTTCCACCGGGCAGCCTGTCACCACGGCTGATGTTGTGGCATCCTTCCGACGGATTTTTCGTGTTGGCAGCCCAACGGCAGGGTCTTTTTACGGGGCTATCAAAGGGGCCGATGCCTGCCTACGCAGCCCAACAGATTGCAAGCTTGAAGGGGTTGTAGAAAACCCTGCCACGCGCAGCATTACATTTCATCTCACCACGCCTGATACAGAATTCCTGCATAAACTGGCATTTACGCACGCCGTGATTTTACCGGCCAATACGCCAGACCATGATACCGGCAATGTGCCTCTGCCAAGCACCGGCCCCTATCAGCTTACAGTGTATGACCCAAACCGGTTTTTAAAACTGGCACGCAATCCATATTTTAAGGAATGGAGTGCACAGGCACAGCCTCTCGGCTATCCTGATGACATAGAATACACCTTTGGCATACCGGATGAAGCTGCCGTAACCGCTGTAGAAAACGGGCAGTATGACTGGATGGCAGACCCCATCCCCCTAGACCGACTTGGGGAATTAGGCAGTCGCTTTGCTAGCCAGACACATGTTTTGCGCCACCCGGCCATGTATTTCCTACCCATGAACATGCGGGAGGCGCCTTTTTCTTCCCTCAAGGCGCGGCAAGCCGTTAATTACGCACTCAACCGCAAGGCCATGACCATTCTTTATGGCGGCCCCGGTATTGCGCGGCCACTCTGCGGGATGTTGCCTTCTACTTTGCCAGCACCCTCTACGCAGTGTTTTTATACTAAAGATGCCTCTCCCGAATCCCCTGCCCCTATGTGGCGTGGCGTGGATATGGAAAAAGCCCGCAATCTGGTGCGTGAAAGCGGAACATATGGCCAGAAAGTCACCGTAATTGCTGCCAATACCAGTGTTGATCTGGCTATGGGCGCATGGGTGCGGGATATGTTGCAAAACCTTGGCTACCGCGCCAACCTACGCCCACTTAGCAGTGCGCTGGCTTTTTCCTACATGCAGAACTCAGATAACCATGTGCAGATTGGCGTGGCCTCTTGGTCTGCCGATTATCCATCGGCTTCCAATTTTTTGGATGCTTTATTGGGGTGTGAAAATATTCATCCCGATTCAGACAGCTCCATCAATATTCCCGGCTTTTGCAATCACGATGTGCAAAGACTGATGGATAAAGCCAAAACGGATATTAGCCTCACAGCCCAAGCACAAAACGCCTTGTGGCAAGAGGCCGACAAACTGGTTATGGAACAAGCCCCCGTAGCTCCAGCCATTGAAAAAGATGCCGTGATTTTAACATCCCCACGCCTGAAAAACCTGTTGTTTACACCCGTAAACCAGCTTTTGTTCTCTCAGGCATGGGTGCAGTAACTTATCCCGGCTCATACGTTATCCACAGAATCTGTGGATGAAACGTGGGACAACCGCAGGATGAACGCGGGAAGAACCGAATAACCCTGTTATCCGCCTATTTCAGCCGCTCCAGAACGGCATCTCGCACAGTTGCAGGCAATGGCACATAGTCCAGTTCCCGGCTGGCGGCCTCTCCATCCTTCACGCCCCAACGGAAGAACGTTCTTACAGCGTTTCCGTGGTTTGCCTCATTTGCTTCACGCGGCACCAATGCATAGGTGGTGGTTACAATCGGCCAGCTTCCGGCTCCGTCTGCATCACAAAGCGAAGCTGTCATGTCTGCTTGATCCCACGTGGCGTTTTCTGCCGCCCGCGTAAAACTGTTAACAGAGGGCACCACAAATTCCCCTGCCCGGTTTTGCAGAACAACGGTGGAAAGGTGGTTGCGTTCCGCATAAGCGTATTCCGCATACCCCACACTGCCTTCTGTATTTTTTACGTAAGAGGCAATACCATCATTCCCGCGCGCACCTGCACCAACAGGCCATGCAACAGACGTGCCGCGCCCCACCTGCTTCTCCCACGAGGGGGAAACCCGGCCGAGATATTCTGTAAACACATAGGTTGTGCCAGATCCGTCTGCGCGGTGTAGCGGAGCCACGGGCAGATCCGGCAACGTGACACCGGGGTTGAGCGCAACAATCTGCGGATCATTCCATTGCGTGATGGAACCATCATAAATAGCTGCCAGAACGGGGCCAGTAAGACGCAACGCACCTTCTGGCACGCCTGGTACATTGGCAATAACAACAATGCCACCAATAGCGGTAGGAAACTGGAGCAAATGCCCAGCCTCCAGCCGCGCATGAGACATTGGGGCATCGGATGCACCAAAATCCACTGTGCCAGCCAAAACCTGATTCTGCCCAGCGCCAGAACCAATGGTCTGATAATTAAGCTGCACACCTGTTTGCGCCGCAGAATGAGCAGACCATGACTGATACAAGGGCGCGGCAAAGCTGGAACCGGCCCCTGTAATTTGTTCGGCCCGCGCCTGTGGCAAAACGCCACCCGCCAAGCCACACAACAAGGCAGACAGGAAAACAGTTTTCTTCCAACTCATGTTTTCAGCCCTGCCTGCCATGATGCGCTTTTCCTTCATACAACCCAGCTCCTTCTGCTTAACGCAGGGTTGCACCCGTTGCCTTGGTAACAGCGGCAACAATTTTTTCAGATACAGCTTCCAGTTCCGCATCTGTCAGGCTTTTATCCATTGGCTGAAGCGTAACTTCCACACCAATAGAGCGATGCCCTTCTGGCACGTGCGGGCCTTCATACACATCAAACAGGCTTACATCTGCAACAAGCTGGCGCTCTGCCCCACGCACGGCACGCAGCAGCTTTTCACCCGGCACATCGCGCGCCACAACAAATGCAAAATCACGCCGCACTGGCTGGAACGCAGAAAGACGCGGTGCGACTTTCTTTTTGCGTTTGGGGTCTGGCACCATATCTGGCAGCAATTCAAACCCTACAACCGGCACATCAATACCCTCGGCCTGAAGCAGAGATGGATGCAATTCACCAAAATAGGCCAGCACGTTTTTTGGCCCCTGCCGCAGCACGCCAGAACGACCGGGATGATACCAGCCCGGCGCATCTGTGGTGGTGCTCATGGCATCTGGGTTTACACCAAGCTGCTGGAGCAGTTCCAGCGCATCTGCCTTAACCGCCCACAGAGAAACAGGCTGCCCCGCCCGCCCCGGATAACGCGATGTATGGCCAGAGCGTACACCGGCTACCACAGGTTGCTGGCCATTTTCTGCAAAGGCTGGGCCAACTTCAAACAGCCCCAGATCACCCCAGCCACGTGCGCTGTTATGCTTAACCGCAGCCAACAGATTGATCATGGGTGTGGGACGCATCTGGTCTAGATCAGACGCAATGGGGTTGAGCAAACGCAGGGATTCCGGCGCGCCACCAAACCGTTCAGCCTCCTCGTGCGAGACGAAGGAGAAACCGACTGTTTCTGTAAGCCCGCGAGCAGCCAAAAAGCGCCGCGCAAGTGCCAGACGCGCCTGACGAGGCGTAAGTGCAGCTTCTGGCACAACCACCACAGATGGCAGCGGCACCGCAGGCACGGCATCCAGCCCTTTAAGGCGCAGCACTTCTTCAACCAGATCGCTTTCTGATTCTATAGCGGCAACACCTTCCGCAGCCTTGGCGGCAACATCAGCCGGAATACCCTCGCCCTGTGCCAGAACAGGCTTTTGGGCAATATCATTCCGCCATGATGGCACGCTTACACGCACCTGCGTATTGTTACGATCCTGCACCTCAAAACCCAGTTTTTCCAGCAGGTCCACGCTTTCATCAGCAGGCACATCCAGCCCACCCAGATCGCGCACGCGGGCAAAACGCAACGTGGCATCACGCTGCCAAGCAGGCTGCGCCCCAGCAGAAACAACTTCGCTGGCCTCACCACCACAGAGTTCAATAATCAGGCGTGTTGCCGCTTCCAACGCCGAAACTGGCAGGGCTGGATCTACCCCACGCTCAAACCGATAGCTGGAATCCGAGGAAACCCCCACACGGCGGGCGCTCAGAGCAATTTTCACGGCATCAAACAGGGCACATTCCACAAATACATCTGTGGTTTCTGCTGTTGCACCTGTGGCTTCACCGCCCATAATTCCGGCCAAAGACTGTACGCCAGCCTGATCTGCAATCACGCAGTCTTCTGGGCCAACTGTATAATCCTGCCCATCCAGCGCCCGGAACTGTTCCCCTTCACCCCGGCAGATTGTCAGCTTGCCACCGGCAATTTTGGCAGCATCAAACACGTGCAGCGGGCGGCCGAGATCGAAACAGAAATAGTTGGTGATATCCACCAGCGCGGAAATCGGGCGCAGGCCAATGCTTTCCAACTTGCGCTGAAGCCATTCCGGGCTAGGGCCATTTTTCACACCACGAATAGTGCGGCCCAACACCCACGGGCAGGCTTCTGGGTAGGAGATATCCCACACCACGGGGGATTCAAATGTGCCTTCCACCGTTTCTGCCAGCCACGGGCGCAACGTGCCAAGCCCTGCAGCAGCCAGATCCCGCGCAATGCCGCGTACGCCCAGCGCATCACCCCGGTTGGGAGTAATGGCAATGTCGATCACCACATCATCAAGGCCAGCAAAATCAGCATAGGACTGGCCGGGCAGCGTATCTTCCGGCAGTTCTGCAATGCCGTTGCTTTCTTCACCAAGGCCCAGTTCACGCAGGGAGCACAGCATACCGCCGCTGGCTTCACCACGAATCTTGCCAGCCTTGATGGTAATATCCAACCCCGGCACATAGGTACCCGGTTTGGCAAAAATAACAGCTAGCCCTTTGCGTGCATTGGGGGCACCACATACCACCTGCACATCCTGAAAACCGGAGCCCGCATCTACCCGGCACATCTGAAGGCGGTCTGCATTAGGGTGCGGTTGGGCATCCAAAATACGGGCGGTTAAAAATGGCTCAATCGCCGCGCCACGGTTTTCAACGCTTTCAACCTCAAGCCCGATCTGGTTCAGCTTTGCGCAGATTTCTTCCAGCGTGGCCTGCGTATCCAGATGGTCATACAACCAAGATAGCGTGAACTTCATTCCTCACACCCCCTCATGCAGTAGCGCGGGCGCAAGCGGGTCCGACCCATAATAGCGCAGCCAGCGGATATCACTTTCATAAAACGAACGCAGATCGGGAATACCGTTCTTCAGCATAGCCAGCCGCTCAATGCCCATACCAAAGGCAAAGCCCTGCCATTCACGCGGGTCCAACCCACAGTTGGCCAGCACACGGGCATGCACCATGCCTGCGCCCAGCACTTCCAACCAATCTTCCCCACCGCCGATCTCACCAGTTTTACGAGACCAGCCGATATCCACTTCCAAGGAAGGTTCGGTAAACGGGAAGTAGGAGGAACGGAAGCGCACCGGCAATTCCGGCTTACCAAAGAACGCCCGCAAAAATTCAATCAGGCAGCCTTTCAGGTGCCCTAGTGTAATGCCCTTGCCCACAACCAAGCCTTCGCACTGGTGGAACATGGGGGAGTGCGTGGCATCATGATCGGCCCGGTAGGTACGGCCCGGCACAATCACGCGGATAGGCGGCTTTTGCGCCAGCATGGTACGAATTTGCACGCCAGATGTCTGGGTACGCAGCACGCGCGTAACATCCAGCCCCGGCTGTGGCGGCAAATAAAACGTATCATGATCTGTACGTGCAGGATGATGATCGGGCGTGTTGAGGGCGGAAAAGTTGTGCCAGTCTGTTTCGATATCCGGCCCTTCTGCCACCTTAAAGCCCATGGCGCCAAAAATGGCGGTCATTTCTTCAATCGTGCGGCTAATGGGGTGCAGGTAACCCTGTTCTACCGGTGGTGGTGGCAGGGTAACATCCACCCGCTCGGCAACCAAACGGGCTTCCAGCGCTGCGGCTTCCAGCTCTTTACCGCGCGCTTCAATTGCACGGGTGAGTTCATCACGCAGGCGGTTGAGCGCCACACCACGGGCTTTGCGTTCATCGGGCTGCATTTTCCCCAGCGCTTTGAGCAAAGCCGTCAGCCTGCCAGATTTTCCCAGGGTGCTGACACGCACAGCATCCCATGCTTTCAGGTCTGTGGCGCCAGCCAGTTCGGACAGGACTTCCTGCCGCAGAATCTCAAGATCGTTGCTCATGAAACCTCACGCGAGGAGAAAATGCTTACCGGGCGGATACAATCTCCCGCAGCGGGAGAAAAGCCCCAAGAGGGAAAACCACATCCTCCCTCACCGGCACCAAGCAAAAAGGCCGCCCACGTGGGACGGCCTTTTCTTCAACCTTATCGTATCAGACAGGCAGATCAGGCAGCCAGAGCAGCCTGAGCCTTCTTTACGATTTCAGCAAAGGTTGCGGCATCATCAAACGCAATGGCGGCCAGCACCTTACGATCGATTTCGATACCAGCCTTGTCCAGACCGTTAATGAAACGGCTATAGGTCAGGCCATGTTCGCGCACCGCAGCGTTGATACGCTGAATCCACAGAGCGCGGAATTCACGCTTTTTGTTGCGGCGGTCACGGTAAGCATAGCGCAGTGCCTTTTCAACACGTTCCAGCGCAATGCGATAGTTGGTGGAGGAGCGGCCGCGATAACCCTTGGCCAGTTCCAGAACCTTTTTATGACGAGCAAGGGTGGTAACACCCCGTTTTACGCGTGCCATGAATCAGATGCTCCTTATAGCCCGTAGGGGGCCCACTGCTTGACGGTACGACCGTCCTGCGGGGTCATGGTCTGCGTGCCGCGTGCGGAGCGCTTCATTTTCTGTGTGCGCTTGATAAGGCCGTGGCGTTTACCGCACGGACCAGAGAGCACCTTGCCGGTTGCGGTGATTTTAAACCGCTTCTTGACCGACGACTTGGTCTTCATCTTGGGCATTTCAACACTCCTGAAAAACTCTGGATAACGTTACCTTAATTAAAAGGTAACCAACCACGGCCGGGCATGCCCTACAAGCCCGGACGCGTGTGCGAATGCGCTCCCTTAACGGAAAGCCCCATCACTTTCAAGCCTCACATACGCAGCTTTCTTGCTTATGCTGCGTTTTGCCCCAACATTATTCACCAACAGATATTTTAAAGCGAGGTACACAGTTTTCATGATCCCTCTTTCCAACGCCACACTGCATCAGCTTCCTGTTCAGGTTACAACGCCGCGTTATAATCGGCAGAAAACCACAGCAGGCATTGCGCATCTTGGCGTGGGCAATTTTCATCGCGCCCATCAGGCCATGTATATCAACAAAGTTCTGGAGCGTGAGGGCCAGCAAGGCTGGGCCATTGTTGGTGTGGGATTGCGCAACTCCGCGCGGGAAGACAAGCGCGCAGCCATTATGGCGGAACAGGATAACCTGTACACCCTCACCACCTTTGCGCCCGATAGCTCCCATGAAACCAGTGTTATCGGCAGCATTATAGAATATGTGCATGCTGCCAAAGATCGCGCTGCCGCCATTAAACGCCTGACAGATCCGGATATTAAAATTGTCACCCTGACCATTACAGAAGGTGGCTACTACTTGGATGCCAAAGGCAACTTCACGCTGGATCACCCTGATATTAAAGCAGATTTGGCGCGTGATGTACCCGAAACAGCATTCGGGCTGGTTTGTGAAGCCCTACGCCAGCGGCGCGAAAGCGGCACCGGCCCCTTTACAGTGCTCAGCTGCGATAACCTGCGCCATAACGGCAAGGTGGCCCGCACAGCTTTTTGCACCTACGCCACAGCGCGTGATCCCATTTTGGGCACATGGATAAAAGAAAACGTTAGCTTTCCATCCAGCATGGTGGATCGGATTACACCTTCCGTTGGTGAAGCCGATATAACACGGCTGGATGCTCTGACAGACGTGGCCGACCAGATGCCCATTTTTGCAGAAGACTTCACTCAATGGGTTATCGAAGATCATTTCTGCGCGGGCCGCCCGGAACTGGAAACTGTGGGCGTACAGTTTACGGATGATGTTGGGCCTTATGAGCAGGTGAAACTGCGTATGCTCAACGCCTCTCACTCCATGCTGGCACTTCCCGGCGTGCTGATGGGGTATGACACCGTGCCTCATGCCATAGCAGACACCTTGTTGCTGGGGCATCTGGAACGTTTTCTGACCGAAGATGCCTCACCGTTCATTACACCGCCCAAAGGTCTTTCTCTGGCGCAATATGCTCAGCAGGTGCTGCACCGCTTCCGCAACCCGGCGGTTGGAGATCAGCTTTTACGCATTGCCTCTGATAGCGGCTCTAAACTGCCTGTGTTCCTGACAGATACTGTCAATGGGGTTCTCAGCTCTGGGCGCGATCATTGGCGGCTGGCGTTTGGCACGGCTTGTTTTTTAGAATATCTGCGCGGCACTACGGATAAGGGCACGCCCTACACCATTACAGAACCTGCCATCAACGCAGAGCAACTGGCGCTAGCACGCGCGGAAGATCTGGCCGCAGGATTACAGATGACTGTTTTTGCAGGCTGGAACCTGAAAGATTACCCCAATTTTGCAACTGATGTTGTAAAGCTACGCCAGAGCATTCGTGCACAAGGCACACACAAAACCCTTGCCCAGCACGCTGGCTAAGCAAGCTTAGGCTTTATATGCCTTAAATTACCGTTGCGCTCCCTACCCTGCCTACCAAACACAGCCAGACCAGAGAGCGCAACGACCCCTTTCATCGCAAAAATATGATTTCTTTCAAGAACTGAGCGCATGGCATACATGCAAAATCAACGCTTAACTATATTCATTGAAATATAGATAAAGATCAAACCCCTGTTTTTCTGCAATATTCTCAGCAGGCAAATAAATCTTATTCAAATTTCACTGTAATACAGTGGAACCTATGCGTTTATTTACATCGCAAATCCAGATAAGAATTGTCCTGAATCAAGAAACGAACCTCAGACGCTGATCCATCGGCTCATGGCGCGTAGGCTTACGTGTTGCCCGCCAGATGGTACGTTTTTCACGGGATTGGGGGTAGAGTGATCAAACGTTTTCTAGCGGGAGTAGCCGCGGCCGGGGTCCTTGGGGGGCTCGGGTTCTTATATTATGCGTGGTATCCACCGATTGCACCAATTGAGCGGCCAAACCCCGCCAGCTTTTCTGCCGAGCAGATAGAACGCGGGCGGATTGTTGCTGCCGAAGGGTATTGCGCCGAATGTCACACCCGCACAGATAACGGCGGCGGCCCGGAACTGGCTGGTGACTATAAAATGGATACCCCGTTTGGGGCTATCTATTCTTCCAACATCACACCAGATGTTGAAATGGGCATTGGCGCATGGTCGGAAGAAGCCTTCCGCCGCGCCATGCATCTTGGTGTATCCCGCAAGGGCGTGCATCTGATCCCGGCTTTCCCGTACGATCATTTCACCAAGATGACGGATCAGGATATTTCCGATCTGTATGCCTACATCATGACACGCCCAGCCGTGCATATGTCTCGCCGCCCGAACGAGCTGCCCTTCCCGCTCAGCCTGCGTATTCTTCAGGCGGGTTGGAAGCTGCTGTATCTGCGCCCCGGCGTGTACAAGCCCGACCCTCGGCATGATGCCCTGTGGAACCGTGGCGCCTATCTGGCCGAAGGCAATGCCCATTGCGGCGCATGCCATACCCCGCGTGACCTTATGGGAGCCGAAAAGAAAGGCTCTGCCTACGATGGCGCTGTGGTGGATAACTGGATTGCGCCCGCTCTTAACGAGCACAACCCAACCCCCACCACATGGACGGAAGACGAGCTGTTCCAGTATCTGCGCTTTGGCGTAGCACCACTGCACGGCCCGGCTGGTGGGCCTATGTCCCCCGTGCCGCATCGCTTCCTTTCCACTGTGCCGGAAGAAGATGTGCATGCCATTGCGCATTACTTTGCGGATGTGGATCACGCTGCCGAGCGTGAAAAGAACGATAAGGCCGCCTTGGCTCGCGCCATGGAAGAATCCAAAACCGATCTGATCGGCCCGAATGTGGACCCAGACGCAAAGCTGTATCAGGGCGCCTGTGCGGCCTGCCATTACAATGCAGCGCCTACGCCTGTTCTTGGCCGCCCGGATCTGGCGCTCAACAACGCACTATGGCTGGATGAACCCACAAACCTGTATCAGGTTATGCTGCGTGGGCTTACAGCGGAAGAAGGGCAATCTGGCGTAGCCATGCCCAGCTTCTACAATGCGCTGTCTGACAAGGATATGGCCCGCATTGCAGCCTATCTGCGCCGCACCCGCACCACACTGCCACCGTGGACAAACCTTGAGAAAAAGGCCGCCGAAGTGCGCAAGACCGTCCAGCCAGTTCCTGTCAATTCTTCGCACTAAGACGGAACACGGAGCAAGAGATGATAAAATTCAAACTCAATGGCCGTGACGTTTCCGTCGATGTGCCAGAAGATACCCCTTTGTTGTGGGCCCTGCGTGATGATCTGGATCAGACAGGCACAAAGTTTGGTTGTGGCGTAGGCCAGTGCGGTGCATGCACCGTGCTGGTGGGTGGCCGCGCCACCCGCTCCTGCATTACGCCCGTTAGCTCCATAGAAGGCGCTGATGTAACCACGATTGAAGGCCTGCACCCAGAAGGCAAGCACCCTGTGCAGGAAGCCTGGAAGGATATTCAGGTTCCGCAGTGTGGGTATTGTCAGTCCGGCCAGATTATGCAGGCTGTCAGCCTTCTGAAAGATTATCCTAACCCAACGGATGAGCAGATTGACGGCGTAATGGGCGGTAGCCTGTGCCGATGCATGACGTATGTGCGCATCCGCAAGGCGATTAAAAAAGCCGCCGCCGCCATGCAGAAGGAGGAGGCATCTCATGGGTAAGCTGGAACGCATTGCAGCCCGGCAGGATCGGGCCGCTGGCCGTGGGCCTACGCGCCGCGGTTTTCTGCTTACGGCCATGGGCTCGGCCTTTATGTTCGGCTTTGCGCGGCAGGGTAACGCTGCGCAGGTTTATCCGCAGGCTGCAGGCAATCTGCCCGCCGGTGGTGCGTTTGAACCCACAATCTGGTGCTCCATTGCACCAGATGGCTGGGTGAACGTAAACGTTATCCGTGCGGAAATGGGCCAGCATGTTGGCACAGCCCTTGCCCGGATTATTGCCGATGAAATGGAAGCGGACTGGAACAAGGTTCGGATTACCTATGTAGATACAGACCCCAAATGGGGCCTGATGATTACAGGTGGTTCATGGTCTGTCTGGTTGACGTGGGATCAGTTCCGCCAAGCTGGTGCCGCAGCCCGTACCGTTATGGTGGAAGAAGGCGCACGCCTGCTGGGTGTGGCACCTTCTGCCTGTATCGCACGTAATGGGCAGGTTATTGCGGGCAAGCGCTCCATTTCCTACGGTGATATTGTAAGCCGTGCGCACCCCACCCGTACCTTTACGCCAGATGAAATGGCCAAGCTGCCGCTGAAGCCTGCATCTGAACACCGGTTGATCGGGCGTGAAGTTAAAGCGCTGGATATTCCTTCCAAAACAGACGGCTCAGCCATTTATGGTATTGATGCCAAGCTGGAAGGCATGGTGTACGCGCGCCCCAAAATGCCGCCCACACGGTATGGCTCCAAAGTGGTTTCTGTTGATGATACGGAAGCCAAAAAGGTTAAGGGCTATATCCGCTACATTGTACTGGATGATCCTTCCAATACGGTGCCGGGCTGGGTTGCGGTTCTTGCTTCCTCCTACCCTGCTGCCATCCGCGCAACAGATGCCCTGAAAGTCACGTGGACACCGGGTAAAACCGCCAACGTGACCGAGCAGGACATTATTGAACACGGCCGCAAGCAGATTGCCGAAAAAACCGGCGGTTCGCGCATCTTCAATGATGCCGGGGTGAATGAAGCGCTGGGCAAAGCCGATAAGGTGGTGGAACGCACTTATACGTGCTCTTCCGTACTGCATTATCAGCTAGAACCCATGAACGCCCTTGCCCGCCTGCATGAAGGCAAGTGGGAAGTGCATTGTGGTAACCAGTGGCAAACACTGTTCCTGCCCGTTATTGCCAAGGCGCTTCAGGTTCCCGAATCCGATGTGGTGATGCGCAGCTACCTGCTGGGGGGTGGTTTTGGCCGCCGCCTGAACGGGGATTACGCAGTTCCTGCCGCACTGATTTCCAAAGCCTTGGGCGGCAAGCCTGTTAAACTGATCTTCACCCGGTCTGATGACGTACTATTTGATTCCATCCGCTCACCGTCCATCCAGACCGTGCGCGCGGGTGTCAATAAGGATGGTTCCATCAACGGGTGGGAACACCATGCCTCTGCCGGTTGGCCAACTGGTGTGATGGCTGCCGCCTTTATGGAAAAAGGTGAAGACGGCAAGCCATACGATCAGTTCGCCATTGCAGGCGCTGACCATTGGTACGACGTTGGCCCCATTCTGGTGCGTGCGCTGGATAATGATCTGGCCGATGCTACCTTCCGCCCCGGCTGGCTGCGTTCGGTTAGTTCCGGCTGGACACCATGGGCGCATGAAAGCTTTCTGGATGAACTGGCCCATGATTATGGGAAAGACCCGGTTGATTTCCGCCTTGGATTGCTAACATGCAAAGGCCGCAACGCAGGGAGTGCTCCCAACTCTGTTGGTGGCGCATCCCGCCAGGCCAATGTGCTCAAAAAGCTGGTGGAAAAGTGCGGTTACGGCAAAGTCAGGCTGCCTAAAGATACGGCCATTGGCATTGCCACCACCTTCGGGCAGGAACGCAACATGCCTACATGGACAGCAGGCGCCGCACAGGTGCATGTTGACCGCGAAACAGGTGTTGTAACCTGCCAGAAAATCTGGCTGGTTCTGGATGCAGGCACGATTATTGACCCAGACGGCGCTTTGGCCCAGACCGAAGGCGGCGCACTATGGGGCCTGAGCATGGCGCTGTTTGAAGGCACGGAAATTGAAAACGGCAACGTGCGTGACCGCAACCTGAACACCTATACGCCCCTGCGTATTACAGATGTGCCGGATATGGATATTGAGTTCCTGCCCAGCACGGAAAAACCCATGGGGCTTGGTGAACCGGGTGTTACCACCATTGCACCAGCTATTGGCAACGCCATTTTTAATGCTGTTGGCGTGCGTATGCGGCACCTGCCTGTACGCCCGGCTGACATTTTGAAAGCGCTAAAAGAAAAAGGGAACGCCTGATTTTTCAGGCTTCCGCTTTTTTCTAAAGCAGACATAAAAAAAAACCGGCGGACTGGATTTTTCCAGCACGCCGGTTTTTTATTTGGAACTGCACCATCTGTGTGCAGGCAGCGCAATTCACATTCTGTTCAGGCCACAGCAGAAGCCGCAACGGAACGAATAGCCCGCGCCATAGCTTCCACCCCGTTGCCTCTGTTGGTGGAAAGCGCCTGCACAAGCCCCAGATCACGCAAAAACTTAGGATCTGTTGCCTGAATTTCTGCCTTGGATCGGCCAGAATATACGCGCAGCAGCAAGGCGACCAGCCCGCACACTATGGCGGCATCAGACAGACCAGCAAAATACAGCTTGCCGTCTTCTTCCTTTTCTTCCAGCCATACTTGGCTTTGGCAGCCGGGCACACGGTGGGCATCATCACACCATTCCTGAGGAAACGGCGGCAGCTTGCGCCCCATTTCTATGATGTACTGATACCGCTCCATCCAATCATCAAAGATTTCCAGCTCATCGCGGATGGCCTC
Organism: Acetobacter sp. DmW_125128; assembly: GCF_008704325.1. Classification (NCBI taxonomy): domain Bacteria; kingdom Pseudomonadati; phylum Pseudomonadota; class Alphaproteobacteria; order Acetobacterales; family Acetobacteraceae; genus Acetobacter; species Acetobacter sp. DmW_125128. The sequence goes on from NZ_VHOP01000018.1 coordinate 197,065, forward strand.
AATAGCTTCTTCTGCCGTATCTTCCTGCGGCGTTACAAATGGTGCTTCCATTACAGAATAAACCTGCTCAGATCTCCCTTGCGCGCCAGTGGCGCGACTTTTTCCTGCACCATTGCAGCATTTACTTCCACGGTTTCGCCCTTACGATCCGATGCCGTGAAAGAGACATCTTCCAACAATCTTTCCAGCACTGTGGCAAGGCGCCGCGCCCCAATATTTTCAACACGGTCGTTAATATCCGCTGCCAATTCAGCCAGCGCATCTATGGCATCATCTGCAAAGTTTAGGGTAACGCCTTCAGTTCCCATTAGGGCGATATACTGCTTGAGCAGAGAATGTTCGGGGTCTGTTAGAATACGGCGCAAATCTTCGCGGCTCAGAGGCTGCAATTCTACCCGAATAGGCAAACGACCTTGAAGCTCTGGCAAAAGGTCAGACGGCTTGGCCAGATGGAACGCGCCAGAAGCAATAAACAGAATATGGTCTGTGTTTACCGGCCCGTATTTGGTGGAAACGGTTGTGCCTTCAATAAGTGGCAGCAGATCACGCTGCACCCCCTCGCGGGAGACATCGCCCCCCTTTGCGCCGCTTTCCGAGGCACGGGCACACACTTTGTCTATCTCATCCAGAAAGACAATGCCGTTTTCCTGCGCATTCGTCACGGCTTCCCGCGTGAGAGCCTCACCATCTAGCAGGCGGTCGGCTTCTTCACGCTTCAGATATTCCCGTGCCACAGAAACCTTGAGCTTTTTCTGCTTGGGGCCACGGTTCATGAAGGCCTTCATCATATCGCCTACATTAATGGCCTGCCCCGGCATGGCTCCGGGCATTTCACCGCTTCCGGCAGGGGCCTGCTCGGTTACGGCAATATCAATTTCCTTGTCTTCAAGCTGCCCAGTGCGCAGCATGCTGCGGAATTTGCTTTTTGTATCAGCAGAAGATCCTTCCCCTGCCAGAGCATCTACAATGCGTTCTTCCGCTGCTTGCTGAGCTTTTTCTTCAACATCCTTGCGCCGCGATGTTTTCAGCATGGTGATGGACACTTCCACCAGATCGCGCACAATGCTGTCTACATCACGGCCCACGTAACCCACTTCGGTAAACTTGGTAGCTTCCACCTTTAGGAAAGGCGCCTGAGCCAGTTTTGCCAGCCTGCGGGCAATTTCCGTTTTACCGCAGCCCGTGGGGCCAATCATAAGGATATTTTTGGGCACAACCTCTTCACGCATGCCCTCAGAAAGCTGCGCACGCCGCCAGCGGTTGCGCATGGCAATGGCCACGGCCCGTTTGGCATCCTGCTGGCCCACAATAAACCGATCCAGTTCGCTTACAATTTCACGCGGGGAAAAATTAGGAGCATCCATTACCGGCTCTCCTGATCTGAGGCTGCCTTGAGTGTTTCCACCCGGACAGAATGATTGGTGTAAACGCAGATATCACCGGCAATCTTCATAGATCGCCGTACAATTTCCTCCGCCCCCAACCCATCAACTGTTAGTAGGGCACGCGCGGCGGAAAGTGCGTAATTGCCGCCTGAGCCAATAGCGATAATGCCATCTTCGGGTTCCAAAACATCGCCATTGCCTGTGAGGGTAAAGGAATGTTCGGCATCTGCCACGGCCATCATGGCTTCTAACCGGCGCAGATAACGATCTGTCCGCCAATCTTTTGCCAACTCCACACAGGCGCGCTCAAGCTGGTTAGGGTAGCGTTCCAGCTTGGCTTCCAACCGCTCAAGCAGAGTAAAGGCATCTGCCGTAGCCCCAGCAAAGCCCGCCAGAATATTATCCTGCGGGCCTATGCGGCGCACCTTGCGGGCATTGCCCTTTACAACCGTGCTGCCTAGCGTGACCTGACCATCGCCCGCCATGGCAACTTCGGCCCCGCGCCGCACGCAGAGAATGGTTGTCCCGTGCCAGCCGACGGGATCATGGGATGAGGAAGCTGTATGAAGAGTATGCATGATCTTCCTCAGATAAGCCTTATTGCGCCCAGAACAAGGGGTTGGCCTATGCAGCCAGCATGGCCTTCACATCTCCTAAAAGCGCATCACGCGTATAAGGTTTGTGCAGCACGGCCACGCCTTCGGGCAAAATGCCCAGATCTGCGTAACCTGTTACAAACAGCACCGGCAGTTCCGCCCGCTCTGCATGAATACGCTGTGCGGCCTCCCCCCCATTCATCCCCGGCATCATCACATCCATCACCACAAGGGCAATATCTGGCCTGTTGCGCACGGTTTCTACAGCTTCTGCCCCGCTGGCAGATTCTAAGACCTCATACCCTGCGCGGCTTAGAAAACCTGCCGTTACGGCCCGCACGCCCGGCTCATCATCCACAACCAGAATAGCGCGGCCCTGTGGGGTGGTTGCCAGTGTGCGGATGTTGGTCGTGGTATTACCAGAAGCCGCAGTGGGCGGGAGAGATGCTGAAAGCTGCGCATCCATGGCCGGGAACCACAATTCCACAGAAGTGCCGCCACCCGGTGTACTTTCTACGCGTACTTCACCACCACAATGGCTGATAAAGCCATAAATCATGGACAGGCCCAGCCCTGTGCCCTGCCCCATATCCTTGGTGGTAAAAAACGGATCAAAAATGCGGGCACGCATTTCTTCCGTCATGCCCACGCCTCTGTCTGAAACCTGCACCACCACCCATGCGCCAGCATGATCCTTACCAACATGTCGGCCTAACAGCCGGGCAACCTGCCGCACAGAAACGCTGGTGCTGCCGCCCTCCGGCTGCGCATCAATGGCGTTGATGCACAGGCTAAACACCGCCAGTTCAAGCTGCACGGGGTCTGTCCATACAGGTGGCAGAGGTTCTTCGGGCAAGGCAAACTGCACGCTGCTAAAGCGCCCGCTACCTTCTACCAAGGCAGAATCCAGCGCATCCCGAATATCTTCTGGCACCTTGCCCTGCTTCATGAAGCCTTGGAGGTTTTGCATTACGTCCTGCACCTCCACGCGCTGGCATACCAAATGGCGTGGTCGGCTGAAGTCTAGCAACTTGCGCGTAAGTGTGCCCCCTCGGCGTGCAGCTTCCATGGCGTTCTGGTACAGGCGCGCCACACCCGGCTCCCGCGGGGGCTCCAGATCCTGCACCAACTCCAGTGACCCCTGAATGGCGGTAAGCAGATTGTTAAAATCATGCGCAATGCCACCCGCCAAGGTGCCGATTGCCTGCATTTTCTGGGCCTGCCGCAAGCGTTGTTCCAGCCCCAGCAGGTCTGTCACATCCCGATCAATCAGAATGGAATAATCGGACAACAAGCCCGAACGCACAGGGGCGTTGCGCAAGCTGTCCAACCGCACGCGCGTAAGATCATGCCAGCGGTTTTGCCCATCTGGCCCCGGAAGCTGCAAGACCTGCTGATCCCGGCCAGATGTTTCCAGTGCCTGCTGTGCTTCTTCTAGACTTTCATGCCGTGGGCCATTTACCAGATCTTCTTCTTTCTGGCCCAAGCATTCGGCAACGCTACGGCCAAACTCCCGCGCCATCTGCTGGTTCAGGCGGATAAAGCAACCGTTCTGATCCTTGAACGCCAGCCCAAATGGCAGGTTTTCCAATAACCCGCGTAGCAAAAGCTGCTCACACTCCAACTCTTTTTCCAGAAAATAGCGCGCAGCCGCCTGCCCTACCATGGAAAGAAGTGTTTCATCATCCCACGGTTTGTAGGCGAAAAAGGAGATCTGCCCTTGGTTCAGCGCGGCTTCCACGGCAGAGATATCGGCATACCCTGTCAGCAAAATAGCCCCTGCACCGGAAATATCCCGCGCCTGCGCCAAAAAGACATCACCCGTCATGCCCGGCATGCGCTGGTCCGAGATAATAACCGCTACATCTGGGTTTTCACGCAGCAACGCCAAACCCTGTTCTCCCGATGAGGCAGAAAGAACATGATAGGCCCCTTCCAGCAGGTCTGTCAGCGCAACCAGAATCTCCGGTTCGTCATCCACCACAAGCACGATGGGACGCTGTTTTAGGTCAGGCAACGTTATCACCGCGCCTCTCCTCTCCTGCTCTGTATGGCACGCGGAGGGTGAAACAGGCACCCCCCAACGTGCTTGCATTGGTTACAACAACATTGCCGCCGTGGGCCTGCACAACACCGTATGCCGTGGCCAGCCCAAGCCCCGTACCAGACCCTACAGGTTTTGTGGTAAAAAACGGTTCAAAAACACGTTCCTGCAACTCTTTGGGCACACCCGGCCCGGTATCGCTTATCTGGATCACGTATTCTTCACCTTTGCCGCTTTCGGCTTGCTCCAAAAACGAGGTGATAAGGATACGATCTGCACGTGAAAGCGTAGGCTCGGGGCTTTGAATCGTCTCGCGCCGTGTGTCCAAAATGGCATCTGCGGCGTTGCTTACAATATTCATAACCACCTGATTTACCAGCGCCGCCTGACACACCAGTTCTGGCGGAGCCTCCAGCTTGCAGGTGACCTCAATATCCTGCCCCAGCTTGGGGGCAAGTAGCGTAAGCACCATACCTATGGCCTCTGGCACATCCAGACGGCGAAACTCCCCTTCCTCCAAGCGGGAAAAACGGCGTAAACTGGCCACCAGATCCCGCATGCGTGAAAGACCGATAAGAGAGGCAGATAGGCGTTCGCTCCCCTTTTGCAATGCGGTTTCTGCCGTTACCAGATCTTGCGATCTCACAGCATGCAGGGCCTTCACCATGCTGCGTTTGACCGTGTTTTCATGCGCCAGCACAAACGCCAATGGGTTGTTAAATTCGTGCGCAATACCGGCAGCCAGTTCCCCCAATGATGCCATTTTGGCGGACTGCACCAGTTTGGCCTGCGCCTCTATCAGCTTGCGATTGGCCGCTGCCAGATCTGCATTGACGCGCCGCAGGGCATCGGCCAGCGCCATACGCGCACGAGCGCTTTCTATATGCGCTTCTTCCCGCCGGGCTTCATCTTGCAATGTCTTGCGCCGCACAAGGCTGCCAATGCGGCTCACCAGCAAATCTACTGGCGTATCGGCATCTAGCAGATCATCTATACCGGCATGAAATGCACGGGCCACTTGCTCACCAGATAGGCCACCGTGCTCCACCATGCCCATAATGCGCGTGCACTGGCGGCTGCGCCTGCGAAAAGCAGCTATGGTGCGAGCAAGCGCCAAGCCATCAAATGCTGGACAGGCCAGATCCACCACCACACAATCCGGGCAGGCGCGGCTGCCGGCAATACCGGAAAGATCCAGCTTTTCCGGATCTTCCACCAGCAGAGCGTCTTCCCCATTTTGTTGCAGAAGCTCCACCAGATAAGGTTGGCCGCCTCTGGCTGGCTCAAAATCTGCGGGTTTTTGCCTATCAGACCATGCCCACAATACGCCGCCCGGCGCTGTCATGATAACAATGCGCGGCTGGCGAAAAACCACGCCCTCTCGCCCGGCAAGGTCTTCATCATATTCACGCAGCAACGCGCAGATACGAAAAACAAGTAAAAGCGGATTATCCGCCATGCTGAAGCAGCAATCTGCCCCGCGCTCCAGAATTTCGGATTCCTGCCTGCTGTTGGCTTCTGGCAACACCACCACTACAGGAATACCCCGCGTGGCCGCGTTTAAGCGCAACCGCTGGCAAAGTTGGGTGGCGGGCATATCTGGCAAGCGTGCTGGCACAACCAGAAGATCAGGCAGATCTTCATCAAACCCGGCAAAGGCAGAACGGCCATCCGCCACGCTTTTTACACGCAACCCACGCGCCTGCAGCAGAGTTTCAAGATGTGCCTGCCAAGCCGCGTCCACCCCAGCAAACAGGATGGAGCAGGAAAGAAAATCCATAATTTTACCGGCCACCGGCATAAAAGCCGCTGACATGCCCTTCCGAGAGGTCAGTGTAAAAAATATATTCTAACAAAAATCTTCCTGCACACCCTCATCGCGAATGCGTTACCCATATAAAAACATGCTTTGCATGCGCCATATGGCTATCCATTGGCATGCTTTACCCTGTGCCTGTATATACATGGCAAGAATAGTCCGCCTGCGCGCTCTGTGGGTTGGATACAGCAAAACCACTCGGCCCTGTTACTGCCGGCAAGGAACGATACCAATGGACACGCGCATGCCCCTTTCTTCCCAGTCTTCTGCTGCCTCTCGTTCTGGCACTTCCAGCTTTGCCCTTGTGCGCACAGCTATTTGGTCTGTCTGTTATTTTGCGTTCTATTTTGTGCAACAGGTTGCCGAGCTGTTTGCCCCACTGTTGCTGATTGCAGGTGTGGCATGGGCCGCCCTGCCCGCGCTGGTTGGCGCACTTTCCAAATCTGCCGCATCGGCAGACCCGCAAGCGCGAGATGCCATTGCCAATGTGGCTTCCGCCATTCCACATCATCTTGCCATTGCTGGGCATGATCTAACAGCCAGCGGCCTGATCTGGGATGGTATTATGCTAATGGCTTTGGCTGCTGCAGGCGCTACTCTGGCAACACTGGCCGGGCGCAGCATGTAAACGCTGCGCAAGCCTACTCTATCCCTAGCAAGCCACGCGCGTCTCTTTCGTATCAGGTATTAGCCTGCACGATGCAGGCGCGCCGCAGCAGGCCATGCGTGCACAATGGCATTCCACCAATGCCAGATAGCCACAAAACCGATAACAGCCAGAACAACGCTGATAATCCAGGCTATTTTCCAGAATTTTTCCGTTAAAATCAGCCCACGCACCAATTGTGCTTGAGGTTGCGCAACATGCGCCGCCGCACTTTGGGCATAGGCCTGTGCAACTTCTGGCCGCACTTTGGGCATTCCCATAGGCCGCGGCGGGTTTGCGGCCCCTGCTTCTGGCGCAACACGCGGGGCGGCGGATTCCGCAGCGGGTGATGCCTTACGCAAAGGCTCATAACGTTGGCCCGTTTGTGCTGCGGGCTCTCTGATCTGCGGCTGTTCTGGTGCTGCTACAGGCGTAGGCGCAGCAGAAGGTTTTGCTGCCGCCGATAGCGTTGGCTCCACATGCGGCTGAGCATACGGCGGAGGTGTTTGTTTAACATGCACCTGCCGCACAGTTGTGGGCTGTGGGGCTTCCGAAACAGGCGGCGGCGCAACTGGCTTTTCTGGCTCTGGCGCAGGAGAAGATTCCGGCTCTGCTACAGGCGTCGATTCAGTAACGGGCGCACTTGGAATTTCCGGGGCATACTGCTGTGGAACAGGCTGAGGTTCCGGCGAGGTCTGAACGGCCTCTGGCGCCAACACTTCTGCAACCGGCACAGATGCTTCGGCTGTTTGCGTAGCAACTGGTTCTTGAACAGGTGCCTGCGGTACCGGAGGTTCTGTTACGGGTGGTGGAAGCTCCGAATCCGGCCTATCGACAGCAGGAGCTTCCGAAGGTGCTGTGGGAGAATCCACTTTTTTTTGTGGCGCACTTTCTTTCGGCGCGCTGTGTGGTGCTGTTGCTTCTGGCTGTGCAGATTGGGGTTGAGCGTGTTCATGCGGCACAGGTTCCGCAACAGGTTCTGGCTGAGGCTGCGGGATCTGAACCCGCCATTTAACGCCACAGGCAGAGCATTTGAGCATTTGCCTTTTGGCAAGAAGAGCCTCTGGAACCTGATAGGCCACACCGCAGGAAGGACAGACGATCTTCATGAACACTCTCTTGATAAAGGCTGCCTTCCTCCCTGCGCCTGCTGCACGCAGATGCGAGGCTAAGGCATCGAACGGAAGAACAGATTTGGCATCCCCCTTAGCACAGGTAACGCCCGTTCGCGCCAGACATCGCGCCAAAAAGATGGAACAGACCGTTTATTAAGCAGTATGTTGTGTCTTTCAATCGACACTTCCCCCGCCTGTCGGTTACACTACATACATGCAACAATCGCTCCGCTTTACGCCACTTCCGTCCTTTATGGTTCCAGCATGATCCGTCTGGAAAACGTTTCATGGCGGCGGGGCAAAAAGCAGAATGCGCTGGTATTGTCCGATCTTTCCTTCTCTATTCCGCAAGGGGGATTCCGCTGGCTTCTTGGCCCATCGGGCGCAGGTAAAAGCAGCCTGCTCAGCCTACTGCACCTTGAAACACTGCCCACGCAAGGGCGTATGCTGCTTTTGGGTAAACCTGTTTCCAAGGCGGAAAAGCGTGCGCATTTTGTACGCCTGCGGCAGAGAATCGGCATGGTGCATCAGGATTACAAACTTATCCCCGGCTTGAGCGTGGCGGATAATGTGGCCCTGCCTTTGCGCCTGCAAAAACGCCCTGAAGATGAAATTCAGGATGAAATCCAAGCCATTCTTAAATGGGTAGGATTGGGTGAGCGCCTGCATGCCCCCGCATCCAGCCTTTCTGGCGGGGAGCAACAGCGCACAGCTATTGCCCGCGCCATTATCCACCGCCCCGGCCTGATTTTGGCAGATGAACCCACCAACGCGCTGGAAGAAAGCCAAGCCCACCGGTTGCTGGATATGTTTGCTGAACTCAGCGACATGGGTACCACCATGGTTGTGGCCACGCATAACG